>JAJFTV010000061.1 GCA_021372725.1 Chloroflexota bacterium
CGGATATCTGAGTTCAATATCTGGCAAAACCCCTGCTTTTTAAAGTTTTTTTCCATAGCGTCATTGTAAAAGCATAATTTCACGGGGTCAATTGATTTATGCTAGAATCAAAGTACTATAAATATATTGGCGGTTTGAAAATCTATTATGACTGAATCGAATCAATCTACTAATGACCCCGTAAAAAGGGATGACAGCAATCCACCCGAGGAGCCCATTTTAGGCAAATCACAGCCCTTGCCGAACCCGGAAGAACCCGCTGGATATGAATGGCATAAACCAATGGAGCAGGGTAATCTTCCGGATACTAAACCTATAAAACCGGCTTCAAAAGCGATCGAAGACCAGCCCACGATCCTTTCTTCTTCTGCACCGAAGGAAGATATTCCAATCGAAATCCACCTTGAGCAGAAAACTTCACCGCCGCCCGGCATAACGGATACTCTTCCCAGGAAGGTGGATGAGATTGATCTTTCAGCAACACGGGTTACCCCGGCTGCGCTTCAGGTCAATAAAGCGGGAAGACCGCCAGCTCAACCAGGTAGTCATGTGACACACGCCACTCAGAATGGAGCAGGTGTACCTGCACCCACCCGGAAAGAAAACCATGTATCTGCGGCTGCCCAGAAAAACAACCCCAAAGTACCGGTAGTTAAAAACGGCGGGAAAAAGCAACCCCCACCCGGTCAGAAAGGAAAGAATAAATTCAATTTTGGCGGTTGTTTTGTCAAAGGACTGGTCATTTTGCTTTTTGCCGCTGTTCTGGGAATCGTGATCGCCGGTGTGTTCCTGGTATATCAGTACTTCACCATTGCCTCCACCTTACCCAGCGTGGATGATATCAGAGGTTATGCCTCCCAATTCGAAACCACGCGTTTTTACGACCGGAACGGGCAGTTGATTTACGAAATGATCGATCCCAACGCCGGGCGGAGGACATACACTTCTCTCGACGAAATTTCTCCGTATGTTGTAGCGGCCACAATCGCGATTGAAGACAAGGAATTCTATAATCACCCTGGCTTTGACATCATGGCGCTCACCAGAGCCATGGTGCAGAACTATACCAGCGGTGAGGTTGTATCAGGCGCTTCTACTATTACACAGCAACTGGCGCGGACGTTGTTCTTTACCCCTGAAGAACGCGTGGAAATCTCCTACAGGAGAAAAGCAAAAGAGATCATCCTTTCCGCGGAAATCACCAGGCGATACTCGAAGGATGAAATTCTCGAACTCTATCTGAATGAAATCAATTATGGAAACATAGCTTATGGCATCGAGGCGGCTGCTGAAACCTATTTCAACACGACTGCGAAGGACTTGACCCTGGCACAGGCAGCTTTCCTGGCTGGTCTCCCCCAGGCACCGAGCGTGTATGACATTTTCAACAACCGAGATGCCACACTCGTCCGCAATAAGCAGGTGCTAACCGCCATGTATAACCTCAGCCAGGAAAAGGGATGCATCGAGGTCAGCAACAGTCCAGATCCGATCTGCCTGGAAGCCCAGCAGGCTGCTGACGCCTACATCGAGATCGAAAACTACAATTTTCAGCAGCGTGCCAATCCGATGGTATATCCGCAC
>JAJFTV010000063.1 GCA_021372725.1 Chloroflexota bacterium
GCACCCATCCGTGTATCGGTAAATAACGTTGGGGTAGGCGTGATGGTCTTTGTTTTTGTCGGTGTTGGAATACTTGTATCAGTCGGCAGTGGCGTTGGAGTCTCCGTTGGAGGTAAACTGGTGGATGTAATGGTTGACGTATGGGTCGAAACCTGAGCAGGGGTGAATGTGTTTTCCGGAACGCCGCCGGGATTGCAGGCGGAAAATAATAGACTAAAAATCACAACAATAATAGGTGCAAATCCAGCTAAGGCAAAATAAGGGGTGACTTTCTTTTTTGTGTTTTCCATTTTTCCTCCCAGGAAAATATAGTTGGAACAGAATCCACTTAAGGTGAAGAAAAGGGACAAAGCCAGATATTTTGATACAGTTCTTTAGATTGGGCTGTAAATTGATTGACGGTCGATATTAATAATTATATTGAAAATTCATTACAGGGAAAGCGAATTTCACGATCTATTTTCCGGAATTCCGGGCAATGCAGGATAATTAGTATCGCCGGCTTACACGCGCTACGAGATAGAGAAATATTTATGTCCCCAATTACTGTAAATTCCACCTGGCCCAGGCACACCGGGAAATTACTTTGTGTTCTTGCGCTTGAATATCACACCCAAAGTAAAGGGCCCGCTATGGCTTGAGGTGGTGCATCCTGCGCGGGTTTCAATGATTTCGTCGAAATCTCCACATCGGCGAATAGTTTCTTTTACTCTCTCAACAGTCTGCCCGGTGCACATGGGGTGTGTGACAAATATTTTGCTGTAATCAATATTCTGTCTGTCACTCAGCCTGTCCTCGACATACTTTTCAAGACAACGGTCAAAATTACCGCGGTACTTTTTTCCCACGCTCAGCCTGCCACCAGTAATTTCAATACAGGGTTTAATATTAAGCATTTTCGCTCCAATGGCTTCGATCCCTGAACAGCGTCCACCTTTGTACAGATAATCCAGGCGATCAATCACAAAGCTAAAATCAACCCTGGGGATTACATCCTCCACCAGTCTGCGGCAAATTTCCTCCGGTTCCAGGCCATCCCTGGCCATCAGGGCAGCATCATAAACGGCCATCCCTATTCCGGAAGAGAAATTACGGGAATCAACTACATGTACATTCTGGAAGCTCCGCGCCGCCAGCACGGCATTTTGATAGCAGGATGAACATTCGGAGCTGAGCGAGATGTGAATGACTGCATCATTTTTGGGTGATAGTTCTTCAAACAGGTTTACATATTCATAGGCATTAACCGCTGCTGTTTTGCTGAATTTTCTTTCCTCATCCACGTACCTGAAAATATCTGCAGGCGTGATGTCTACGTTATCTCGAAAATCCTTGTCATCGACAAGAATATGCAAGGGTGCCAGAGCGATATCAAAGGTGCTTAAAATCTCCGGAGAGAGGTCGTTAATGCTGTCCGTGGATATTTTTATCATATTCATCATACTCCTGTCATCGGTTTTCTTTTTGAATCTGCAATGAGTCTATGGAAATGAGATCACAATTTTCTTCTCTATAAATGCATTCCAACTCACTTTACGTCAGTGTCACTTTCTCCATCACCGTCACACTCTCTACGTGATAAGTCTGCGGAAACAGGTCAAAGGGGATGATCTTTTTCAGTTGATATCCACCCTGGATTAACCGTTTGAGATCACGCGCCAGGGTCGATGGGTCACACGACACGTAGACCAATTGTCGGGGAGCTTTTTTGATAATGTCATCCACTACCAGGCGGTGCAGGCCTGAGCGCGGAGGATCGGCGATGATGATATCCGGGTGAACATCCAGGCCCGGCAGCACATCTTCCACCGCTCCCTGGTACAGACTGACGTGATTCGCGTGATCCAGGTTCACCGAAAAATCCACACAGGCACTCTCGGATTGTTCGATGCCGATAATTTCGCTGACGTATGGCGCCAGAAAAGCGCTGAAAAGCCCCACTCCGCAGTACAGGTCAAGTACCTTTTGTGAAGGCTCCAGTTGGAGATTGGATAATATTTCATCGACCATTCGGGGTACCAGGTACGGGTTAACCTGGAAAAATGAACCGGCCGAAACTGAAAAGACCTGTTCTTTAACTTTCATCAAGACGTATGGATCACCGGCCAGAATCCAGTCTGCCTGATCGTTGCGGTAAACCACCGATATGGGAAGATCCAGCTCCAGCTCAGGTAAATCCTGTGCACCCTGCAAGGTAAGTAAAATTTGTTCATCACTACCTTGAATGAGTTCGACCCGCTGAATGGTCGGCTCAGCTTCAAAATCAAGCAGGGGCCAGATTGAATTGATGGCACCCATCGGAAGATGGCACTCCTCGACCTCGATAATGCGGTCCGAAGCCGAAGCCATGAAACCGGGACAACCTGTATCGGAGATGTGAAACTGGACTTCGCTGCGGTAATTCCACTCCTCCGCTGAGCCGATGATCGGTTCAACCGGTGGCTGCAAAATATTTGCCAGGCGTGTGAGCTGCTCGGTGAAAACCTGCTGCTTTACCTTGAGCTGATCGGTGTAGGAAAGGTGTTGGTAATGGCAGCCCCCGCAATCGGCAAAATGAATACAGCGGGGTTCAATCCGCTGCGGGGAGGAACGTAAAATCTCCTGCACCCTGCCGCGGCAATAATTCTTTTTTTCCTCCACCAGGCAGATGCTGGCTACCTCTTGCGGGAGTGTAAAAGGGATGAACACCGCCCGCCCGTCAGGAAGCCTTGCCAGTCCGTCACCACCGTAAACAAGCTGGAGGATTTCAACTTCGAATATTTTTTGATCTTTCAAGTGCTGTTTCCTGTTCAAAATGCTGAGCGTCAGACCGTATTCCGTATTTTACTATTCTATCATCCCATACGAAAGATCGCTAATCAAAGAGTAAACGAACCTTTTGAAATGGGAATTTCACATGCCGGAACCACGCTAAACAAAAAAACCCTCGACCTGGACGCCGGGGGTTTGAACAAACAGCGGAGAGGGTGGGATTTGAACCCACGGTACCTTTCGGTACATGCGCTTTCCAGGCGCACACATTAAGCCAGACTATGTAACCTCTCCTGATTTTACAGTACCTGAGCCAGCGACTGCAAAATAAGCGCTACGAATTATATCACATGAAATTGGAGAGACTTTTCGATAAATCGAGAATGATTTATCGAACTTTGATATATAATCTGTAGATAAGCAACTGATGATGCCAGTAGTTGTTCATCATAATTGGTTTTCTTTGAGGAGCGTATGCAGTCAACATTCCGTAAGCGGCTGGTAATTCTTGTTCTCAGCGTGCTGGTAATGCTGGCCCTGTTTTTTGTGAGCGTCCGGCGGGCATCGGAAGATGTACTGCCTCCCACCCCTACTTGCCAGAGCGGTGTGGCTTCCGGTCAAACCGCCAATACGCAAACCGCCGGAGCAGAGACCACTGCGGTGGTTGAAAATGTTTTGCGGACCGCGACACCCATCCAACTCACACCCTCCCCAATGATTACCAACCTGGCACCCGCGGAAACAGCCAACAAGGTAGACAGCCAGGCAACCGCTCAGTCCGGCATGTACAAGGCCACACAACGGGCACGCGCCATGAGTAACATCATCAAGGTCTTGTATGGCGACGAATCGGTGTCCATTCTGGATGGTTATTACAAACAATTGGATGATTTCTCCGTCAGCTTTAACAAACCGGGCTACTACCGAATTTCGTTCAGTGATTTCCAGGCAAAATATTTTGTTCTAAGGGCCAACGTTCTGTGGGATAATGCCGGCGAAGAAATTTCCTATCCCACCGCGGGATGCGGCTTTATCTTCGGCTACCAGGAGACCCTGAATCAAAACAGGATTGTCCTTACGCTGGATGGGAATGTACGCATCCAGAATATCAGTGGCGGAGATACTACCCAGCCCGATCCCGATTACTATGGTGAACTGGATAAACCTGCTGGCCACGCCAACCTGATTCTGGCCGTGGATCAAGGTTGGATCACTGTATACGTCAACAATCAATTAATCAGCCGGGTTTATGATGCGGATCTGCGCGAAGGTTGGATCGGTTATGCGGTTGAAGCCGGTTCCAGTTATGACTACGGGACGCAGTGTGAATTTAAAGATATTGAATTGTGGCAGATAGAATGAGCCCCGGTCTTGATGATAACCGGTACAAATTTCTCTGCTTTACCCTCTTTTCTGCATTGCATAAATAAACCAACCCATGTATAATTTGAAACGCAAGTCGGGCGGTTAGCTCAGTTGGTTAGAGCATTGCGTTGACATCGCAAAGGCCGTAGGTTCGAGTCCTATACCGCCCACTGCAAGCAATACACTCCGGTGTAGGTGTGGTAATGATGGTAATTTTGTCCGTGTAGGGGCGCAGCATCGCCGATACTATACCGTTAATTCTGGAAATCGGTGGTGGCCAGTATGATTTTATTGACACAGGGCGGTGCGATGCTTCGCCCGGGGAAACTTCTAAATTTGTTATCGTCAAACTGACGAACAGTTTGGCATCACCAAACCGGTAGGTTTAAACTGAGGGGGTTGAATAAGTCCTTTCATTTAGATGGTGGTATTGCATAACCTGCATAAAACGAGGTCGTTGCCAATTTCACTACCGTCACCTAACCCCCCGTCCCCCCAAGACGGGAAGGGGGTGAAAATCCCTTTCTCTGGGGCTTTTTGAGCCGCAAACGGCTCAAAAAGCCCCAGGAAGTAGTTTCCCCGCCCAGCAGGGGCGGGGATAAAGGGGTGGGATGTAGTGGTACCAAAACTTTGGAAACTTTTTCAACACCCTCTTAAACTGCCTATTGCACTTCTGGAAAATTCTCTGTATAATTTACCCAACAATATTCAAACGCGTTGACCAGGACGAGTAACCGGCAAGGTGAGACGACAGAGAAAGAGGATCAGCGGCTGAGAGTCCTCCCCCAGCTTAACCCCGGTAAAAACCCCCTGCGAGCGGCAACCAGAACCAGGCCGAAAGGCCCAAGTATGGCAGACGCATGGCCCCGTTAGCGGCTTCATCAAATTGGAAAGGTTGATTTGATGATAGAGCTGCCTGACCAAAATGGACAGGACAATTTGGGTGGAACCGCGTGATATCTCACTCTCGCCCCATAGGTGGCGAGAGTTATTATTTTAAGTACCTGTTTGATTGGAGGTTTGTAACATGCCTGAAAAAGTACAATCTTATGAGGAATCACACCTCTACCGCATCCGTCACTCTGCGGCCCATATCATGGCCCAGGCCGTATTGGAAATGTTCCCCAACGGGAAGGTAGCCATCGGCCCACCCATCGAAGATGGTTTTTATTACGATTTTGATCTTCCGCGTACACTGACTCCCGAAGACCTCGAAGTCATCGAAAATCGTATGCGGCAAATCATCAAGGAAAACTATCCTTTCACCAAGGAGGTTGTCTCCGCCGAAGAAGCCAGGAGGATTTTCCATGACCAGCCATACAAAATTGAGCTGATCGAAGGGCTGGAGAAAGGCGGGGTAGATGAATACGGAAATGTAACCAACGAAGCGCCCGAGATCTCCATCTACCGACACGCATCCTTTGTGGATCTCTGCCGCGGCCCTCACGTGCAGCGAACCGGAGAATTAAATCCAAAAGCGATCAAGTTGATCAATACAGCCGGCGCCTACTGGCGCGGTGATGAACATAAACCCATGCTGCAGCGGATTTACGGTACAGCCTGGGAGACACAAAAAGAATTGGATGACTATCTGGCTTTGATGGAAGAAGCCCGCAAACGTGATCACCGCAAACTGGGGCGTGACCTGGATCTGTTCAGCATAAACGACGAGGTTGGCCCGGGCTTGATCCTCTGGCATCCCAAAGGCGGAATGATACGGAAACTCATCGAAGATTTTTGGCGCAGCGAACATGAAAAAGCCGGCTACGACTTTGTATACTCGCCGCACATCGGTCGGGCCAAATTGTGGGAGACCAGCGGTCATCTGGGATTTTACGCAGAGAATATGTATGCGCCGGTGGATGTGGAGGGACAGCAGTACTATCTTAAACCGATGAACTGTCCGTTCCATATTCACATCTACAAGAGCCGCAGCCGTTCCTATCGTGAGCTGCCCGTTCGGTTGGCCGAATTGGGTACAGTTTATCGCTATGAACGCAGCGGTGTGCTGCACGGGCTGCTGCGGGTACGCGGGTTTACCCAGGACGATGCCCATCACTTTTGCGCACCCGAACAGATGCCGGCCGAAATTGACTTTTTGCTCGCCTTCTCCCTGCATATCCTGAGGTCTTTCGGGTTCTCCGAAATCGAGGCCTTCCTCAGCACAAAGCCTGATCATTCGGTCGGAGATGATGAACGCTGGAATGATGCCACCAATGCACTGCGGGCATCGCTGGAGCGGGCGGGCATGAAATACCAGGTGGATGAAGGCGGCGGCGCTTTCTACGGACCAAAAATCGATCTAAAGGTGCGGGATGCCATCAAACGTGAATGGCAGCTCACCACCATCCAGTTTGACTTCAATTTGTCAGACCGTTTCGATATTGAATATACCGGAGAAGATGGTCTTCCGCACCGGCCATATATGATCCACCGGGCATTGCTGGGCAGCCTGGAGCGCTTCTTTGGGGTGCTGATCGAGCACTACGGCGGGGCATTTCCGGTTTGGCTGGCGCCTGTCCAGGCAATCATCATCCCCATTGCAGACCGGCATCTCGATTATGCCTATGAGGTAAAGAAGCAATTGAAAGCTGCCGGCTATCGGGTTGAAGTGGATGAACGCGGTGAACGGATGAACGCAAAGATCCGTGATGCACAAAACCAGAAGATCCCTTATATGCTCGTAGTTGGGGATAAAGAAGTCGAAAATGGACAGGTGGCCCTGCGGCTGCGCTCGGGCGAAAACCCGGGAGCCATCAGCCTGGATGATTTCATCGCCAGGGCTGAGATGGATGTGAAAAACAAAATTTAGGTTTTTCAAACCACCCCTTGTATTGGGGTCGACTTGAAATTCAACTTCGATCTTCAGGATGTTGAAAAGATTCATCGAACTTTTTTAGAATGAG
>JAJFTV010000073.1 GCA_021372725.1 Chloroflexota bacterium
TTGCATATCATACTATGTTTAATGATAACGACCAATGTGGATTAATCCGTTGGAAGTTGGCTATTTATGATATAGTTATTCATCATATCATGGTTCCAGTCGAATATTGGCAGATGATATTTTTTGCTCTCACCTGGACATTTTCATCCCCCGATAACGTGTTCAAAAACAGGAGATCAAATTGAGCCATTCTAAAAAACCACCGCTAATTCTGGGTATAGCCGGGGGCACAGGTTCAGGAAAAACAACCGTTGCACACAGCATTCTTGATCGGGTAGGCAGCCATCGAATCTCATTTCTCCCCCAGGATGTATATTACCGTGATTTAAAGGAAATTCCGCTCGAGGAACGTGCAAAGCAGAATTTTGATCACCCCGATTCCCTTGAAACAGAATTGATGATTGAACACCTGCGCCTTCTCAAGCAGTGGAAGGCCATCGATATGCCCCAATATGATTTTACACAACATATTCGTACCGATCATGTTCTGCATATTGAACCGCGTCGAGTGATTGTTGTCGATGGGATCTTGATTTTCGCTGAACCCGCATTGCGGGAGTTGTTCGACGTGAAGATCTTTGTGGACACCGATGCAGATATACGCTTCATCCGTCGGTTGCAAAGGGATATTATCGAACGGGGCCGAACCATGGACTCAGTCATCCAGCAATATTATCGCACCGTTCGGCCCATGCATCTGGAGTTTGTCGAGCCTTCCAAGAGATATGCTGATGTCATCATTCCTGAGGGGGGAATGAATGTTGTGGCATTGGATATGGTCATTGCCCGTATCGAAGAACTGTTACAGGAATGAAAGAAGCCCCGCCTGCTGCTCCTGAAAACCGCAGGATGATCATCATCCGCATCCTGGTGCTGGTGTTTGTCATCGCGCTGACGATTATTCTGATCCTCAATCGTGACCGCATTCAGGGTCTGGAAAAGTACGGTTATCCCGGTCTTTTCCTGCTTTCCCTCCTCAGCAGTGCCTCGGTTCTTATCCCTGTACCGGGTGTGCTGGTGACGTCAGCCATGGGGGCGGTATTCAACCCTTTTTGGGTGGCAATCGTTTCAGGTTTGGGTGCGGGGTTGGGTGAAATATCCGGTTATCTGGCCGGTTTCAGTGGTCGCGGGATGATCCAAAAAATATCGTGGCATAAAAAACTGGAGGAATGGATATCCAAATATGGAGAAATCACCATTCTTGTGCTTGCTTTCATCCCGAACCCGATATTTGACATGGCCGGAATGACTGCGGGTGTCCTCAAGATGCCGGTCAGGCGTTTCCTGTTCTGGTGTATCCTGGGCAAGATTCTTAAGATGCTGGTCTTTTCCTTTGGCGGCGCCACCATCATGCGTTGGTTTTCATAAAACCGGTTCTCTTATCGTTTGCTGTGACGTAGATTTCTTGCTCGTTCCTCCAGGAATTCCTTTCCGGCTTCGCTGATCCGTTTCCAGGCTTCCAGAACTTCTTCCACATCCCGGTCGGTTTCCGGCAGCTCACCGTAGCGGATCTTGATGTAGGCATTTGTGATGGTTTCAAGATCAACGTGGTTGAGAGGGAACAGATTATCCATACGGGGAAGAAATTCCAGCGGGGTGACGGAACGCGGGCGGGGCTTTCCCATCTTCTCGCATAAATCCATCAGTTGTCCGTAGGTGAAACGAATTCTTGCCGCAGCAAACAAACTTTTAGCGCTGGATCGCCTTTTTATTCTTCCTCTCGAGGGAAAGAGGTTTTTCAACGGGTTGTTCTTTTTTAACGGGGTCTCAATTTGGGAGGAATCCTCTTCCCCGACCAACTCCCGTCGCCAGGGATGCCATTTGAGTTGAATGATGGCGATCAAAACCAGGAGCAGGAGCACACCAATCATTGCATACAGGCGGGGATCAATGCGAACAGCATTGGCAGCCTCACCTTGCAGATCATCCAACATTTGTGAGCCCATATCCAGCTCATTTTCATTTAGAACATTTTCCAGGTTGGGTGAGATCAGCTTGAGTAAAAACTGAAAGATAGTAATAACCACCCAAATGAGGGGGGATGCGACAACCACCAATGCCCCGCTGATAAACTGGACCAAAAGGGTGAGACCCTGGCCAAGTAATTTGGCTACATCCAGGTTGATGATTAGGCTGAAGATCAGGCTGAGGAAAATCACACCCAGCGCGGTACCGCCAATTCCGGCTGCCCACCGCAAGTTGAACCCGGGCAGCCTGCCGCCGTTGTTCTCACTCAAATCAGCAATTCGGGCCAGACTTAATCCTGCCAGACTGGACAGCAAAAAGACAAAAAACGAGGGCAGGAACACTTCCAATTGAAAATGTCCAAATATGACTGCAAAGATGGCGAAAATGACGATGATCCACCGAAAGTTTTCAGTCATATCACTTGCGCTGACTGGATACCTTGTCAACTGTACACCACGCAGCATGGCCATCAGACTGAACAGCAACACCCAGAAAGCAAATGTCGTTTCGGGCGAGACGTCTTCCAAAAAGATCTGTGACATAAATTGATCAAGTGTCATGCTGGTATTGGCCAGGAATAGAAACTTGAGACCCAGAAACACAGTGATTAAAATCCAGAGTGTGAACAACAGACGTTCAAGGCTGATTTTTAACTTGAGTGAATGAAGTAGACGTGAGAACAGGTAGCTTCCGACATAAATCATTCCCAATACAAGGAAGCTCTCTCCCCAACTGGCCTGTTTTTCCGAGAGAGCGATAAACCAGACCAGCATCAGCAGCAGCTCATTGAGGATGCGAAACAAGTTGGCCAGTTCAGACCACAGTCCATAGCGAATCACGGGCTTCAGGTTTTTGAGCAGCCCGTGATTCATTTTTCGCTCTCCGGCTGGGTAACCTGGTACGGCATGTGGATGATCTGTATTCCGGGCAGTCTGGGAGGAGGTGCAGTATCCAGCGTGATCAGAGTGGTATTGGAACGGTATCGTTTTAGCCGCATCAACGTTTCACAAAGGCTGGGTGTGACGACTGCGGTGATGATGACAAGTGAAGCTCCAAAAGGCAGGCGCGGCAGGGCGCGCGTTAAAAATGTTTCGAACGGTGAGGTGACCAGCAAGGTAATGCGGGCCAACGACTCGAGCAAATAAGGAAGCTGTTTTTGGGCGTGGCTGGGTTGGATAATGAATGGCTGATCCGAATGCGCCAGGCAGCTATTCGAGATAAGCCCCACAGAATACCCTTGCTGGACGTTCTGGTAGCAGATGGTGCCGGCCAGTTTGATGAGATGCTCCGAAAGCTGGTGATTGTTCCCCAGCCAGGGCTGTGCCGATGTGGCGATATTCAAACAGACCACCATTACCTTGGAATTGACCGGTTGGTACACTTTTACCTGCAGTTCACCTGTTCGGGCTGTTGCAGGCCAATGGATGCGCCGGAATTCATCCTCTGGATGATAGTTTCTTACTCCCAGCGGACGGTTTGGATCCTCAAAAATCTGTCTGTGCGAACGGTGATCGCCCATTGGATTTTCGGTTTCAATCTCCAAGGCTTTCATGGACAGCAGTTCGGGAAATACGATCAGGTGCTCTGTTTTTTCATCTGTTTGGCGCTGCTCGTACAAACCGAACAAATCGCCGGATGCCATTTCAGTGGGCCCGATGGGATACACGCCGCGCTCCCTGAATTCCAGGTCGTAATTGCGGGTGATTTTTTCATGTGATCGCAAACTGAAAATATTGATCAGCCGGCCAAAAGCCGGCAGGTGCGATGCCTTCAGGATTTTTTCATCACTTGGGCCTGCAGCCAGGGGCCACATATCTGAAATACGCAGCCATGAAATGGGGAGACGTTTTCGATTTTCCACCTCGATACGCAGCCCGGTATGTTCGCCAGGAAAACCGCGCCGGTAATGTATTCGCCGGCGATAATATACGTTATCCAGTGAATGCTTGCTCCACAACAGGGCGATACCCAGAAATACGGCAATCGCGACCGATATGGTCACCAGCCAGCCGTTGGAAGTAAAAGCTCCCAGGAAAAACAGGATGATAAGCAGCGGGAACCAGATGTTGGGGGGCATATCAGCGCTCCACCGGCACCGGTACCACTCCAATCACATCCGAAATCAATTCGTTGGCATCACGGCCGCGCAGTTGTGCCTGGGCCGAGATGATCATTCGATGGCTGAGCACATAAGGAGCCAGGTATTTTACATCGTCCGGCAGAACAAATTCGCGGCCCTGTATGGCTGCCCAGGCCTGAGCGGTCTGGTATAAGGAGAGCGTTGCACGCGGGCTGGCACCCAACTGAATTTCGCTATTTTTACGGGTGGCTCTGGCTACCTGAACGATGTAATCGCGTACCGAATCTTCCACCCGGATGGCTCGCCGCTCGTCTTGAAGCTGAATGATCTCCGCCGGGTTGGTGACGGGTTGCAGCGCAGGCAGGGGATCGGCTGCCCTGAAGCGCTCCAGAATTGCATTTTCCTCAACTTGACTTGGATACCCGATGTTCAAACGCAAGATGAAACGATCTACCTGGGCTTCGGGAAGAGGAAAAGTGCCTTCCAGCTCGATTGGGTTCTGTGTAGCCAGGACAATGAATGGTCTTTCCAGACTACGGGTAACCCCGTCACCGGTCACCTGGCGTTCCTGCATAGCTTCCAAAAGGGCGGATTGTGTACGAGGTGTAGCCCGGTTGATTTCATCAGCAAGCACGATCTGGCTCATGATTGGCCCGGGGCGGAATTCAAATTCCTGTACTTTCTGATTAAACCAACTAAGGCCGGTTACATCGGAGGGCAGTAAGTCCGGCGTGAACTGGATGCGGCGGAAGCTGCAACCCAGCGATGCCGCCAGGGCACGCGCCAGCGTGGTCTTGCCGGTGCCGGGTACATCTTCGAGCAGAACATGACCCTCGCAAAGAACTGCCACCATGAGTAACTGGATTTCATTTTCTTTCCCGACAATGACTTTCTGGATATTCTCGGTAATTTTCTTCGTTGTTTGCTGAATCAATCTTGTACTTCCTTCCAATATAGGGCTGGTCTTCTCTCGACGGATGAGGAGAGATGCTGTTAAACAAGCAAGACTGATTATAAAGCATTACCTGATTTTGATATTAAGACCCTCCTGAAAAGGGGAAACACTTAGTGGAAGATCGAATTATCCGGGGATCTTTACGCATTTCCTGAATTTTATTATGTCAGAGGTGAAGTATGGATTCGAATATATTAAATATGTTTACCATCGCCAGGGTATCCAACTCGCAATACTTTTCCAATCTCTCAACTATTTGTTCCTTTTCGCTTTGATCCAGGTTGCCGAATACGATGTTCCACCAGGCCATACTTGCCTGATCCCCTTTATTAATCGCCAATTCTTCGTAGGATAGTTCAGGCACCATCACCGGTAGCACGTTCTTAATCGACCAACTGCCTTTAAAGCCTGGGTGCAGGTAATACCCCTGATTTACAATCTCACCCAGATCGTAAATTCTTGCATTCACATCCATCAGGAAGTGAGCATATTCCGGGTGGATTTTCGCCATCTCCTTGTTCATTGTCATCTCGAAGGTCTTGTTCCAGACGATGACAGTACCCACTTTTCCAATGTCGGCGCTGAGCTGCTCGAGCAGGGACAGGGACGGATCATCGGAAGTGATCGAGACATGCTCGGTATGAGATACCTCTCCACCAGGTTTATCCATCCTGTGAAGAGAGTATTGAAAAACGACTTGCTGCTGGGGGTGATAACCATCATATTGAGGAATGGCGGAGATGCAGGTTTCATAATCGAGGAAGTAAATCGGGTATTCAATCCTCTCCATTTCAGATTGCAACGAGAATCTGTCGATATATACCGATTTGGTCCGCGCCCGATCCGCGACCAGCCTTTGTTTCTGATTGAGATCAAAGGATACGGGAATATCTTTCGCTTCGCGGATGCCCATCTTCAAGAGTTCAATTTTCTTCTTCTGTCCGAGTCGCGGGATGTCGTAGATTGAAAATTCGGGCAAGCCCGGGTGGCAAATATCCGGGCAAGGGCATTCATTGGGCGTCAGGCAGTGGGCGAGGGAGTCAGGATCCGCAGTCTGGACAGCGCTCAAGGCATCCCGGCGAAGAAGCCCGATTTCGGGCAACAAATTGTTCACTTTATCGGTAACGTCATCCGATACGAAGAGTCGGGCAAGATCCAATTCACCAGAACGGATATATTCCTTGTTCAGGTGAAGCAAATAGAAATGGTCAATATTGATTTGATTTTTCAGTATCGATGCCTGGTAGGCAACATCGCACAGATTTTCTTTGTCCAATGCCGTACCGGATTTGATCTCGTAGAGATCATAAGTGTCTGTCTCAGGTTTGTAGATTAGCGCATCCAAACGGGCTTCGAAAGGGCCGTCACAAAAGGTTTGCTGCCAGAGTAATTTTTGTCCGGGATTTTGAGGGAGGATAATTGAATCAAGATATTCTCTGCCAAGTCCTTCCACCTGATAACCCTGATCAATAAGGTGTTGGTCAAAATCGGAGAGTGATAATTCGATTCTGCCATTTTTCTTCGCCCACAAATGGCGCGGGGCTTCACAATAGAGAAGAAAGTCGGATTTGGAGATCCTTGTGTCTGTTGTGTTGCTCATCGGGCATCAATCCTTTTGGATATTTATGGAAATGTATAAATTTCTGTTACATTTGAAATCAAACTTTCAAGTCAGTCGTAGAATTGCCTGAAGCCAGAGGTAAGTGGATTTTATCCAAAAGATCATCCCACAGCTTGTCTTCCTTCCATTTCAACCAGATTTGCGTAAACTGGACGTAGGTTTGATCTCTTTTTTCACTTACATCCACCGCAAACTGCTGTAAACCGGGCAGGAGTGGCTCGACCGGGGTCATGCTGCCATAATATGCTTCTGTGCGCCGGGTTTCGATTTCAATAAATTCGGGCACAAATTGCTTCCAGACATCCAGGTCATGGATGCTGCCCAGCAATTCCTGCGTCAGGCGGACTGCCTGGAATGTTGACTTCAATTTATCGGGGTAAATGGGCGCAAAAATCTCGATTGTATAGCGAAGGCCCTTGGCGGCAATGCGCATCTTGTGCAGCTCCTCCACCTTTTCGGGTTGAAGAACAATTTCGTCGTACTTCAGCAAATTATTGAGTTCCCTTTCAATGGCAAGCAAGGCAAGCCGGTAAAGCTCTGCCGGATAGGCAGGCTCATCATTTTGTCCGGATTTTGTGCGGGAAAGCATGGATTGAATTTCAGCCAGGACGCCACTTTTTTCCAAATCCTCCAGCCGTTGGATGGTCTTTTTCTGCAGTTTCTCCCTGCGTTGTGCAAGCCGCAATTCAAGCCGTATAATCCCTGGCAGGAAATTTTCATCCGCCAGCCCTCTGCCGTAATTTTGCACAAATTCGATCTGGACATCCAGATCTCGTACCTCGCCGAAGGATCTGGCGGTTTTTCTGATCTGTTTTCGCCAGGTTTTGGCAATTTTCCCCGGAAAACAGGGTTCAAACATGCGCAGGGTGGTGCTGATCCGGCGGGAGAAAACCCGCAGTTGATGAATTGGCTCAATGTCTGTGGAATTTTTTGCACCATTGATTTCACCCATGAATGAGCTGATATGCCGGGAAAGCTGTTGATAGCCATACCTGCAGACGGCCGTATCTGCCTTTCGGCAGTTTTTGGGGGTTGAGTTTGATTTCAAAGTCCCCTCGGGTTGGTTACTCTGAATCTGGTTTCTGTGGAGGAAACAAATGGCTGATGTTCGTCTGCAATTGCGAAAAAATGGCGGGAATACTCTGGTCAGCATCGATGGTGATGAACCCATATTCCCCGGCCATACTGTCGAATTGGTCGCGCAGTTTTTTCTGATAAATCCTGTAACTGTCATAGAGGTTGTCGGCGTAGTGCATATCCATGCCGGATTCCCAATAATTGAGGCCACGTCCATGAATGATACGAGTCACAAGATTGTCAATATCGGCACGTAAAAACAAGACAATGTCCGGTTTAAGCGCGAAACCATATATTTTGCGAGCCCAGTTCGGATCGGCGCCGCGCACAATATCCCTTGCGATGACCGAATAAAAATATCTGTCGGAAAGTACAACCAGACCAGCTTTCAGAGCCGGGATGATCTGTCTTTCCAGTCTGTCTGCGAAATCAGTTGAGTAGAACAAAGCCATGCTCAACGGGCTTAAGGTATGCCCTTCCTTGGCGGCTGCCAGGCCAGGTTGGGTCAAAGGTGAACGTTTAAGGCCGGTATCGGAAACCGCATAACCTTCTCCCTCCAGCCACTGCCGCAGCAGCTTAATCTGGGTTGTTCTCCCGACGCCATCATTCCCTTCCAGAACGATCAACTTTCCCTGCAGATCTAGATGGGATAGATAAGGGAAACCTGCCCCGTAAAACTTTGCTTCAGCCATTTCCCTTTTCCTCTCCACTACCGTTTTGAGGGAGTATGCGGTTCAACCTGCGCTGCTGCAAACGCAGAGCCTGTGCATCGGGGTGTGGCAGACCTTTCCAGCCGTGAATGATCGTGCTGACAATCTTCCGCATTTGCCGCTGCTGCACTTCAACCGGCAGCGTCCCGTCGATAACGGTCAATCCAAATTCATCCACCATTGCATCGTATTCATTGATTATTCGCTGCTGAAAAATACGAAAGCTGGAGATGCGATTATCGGATAATCCCAGATCCATGCCGGCTTCATAATATTTCAATTTGGCTCGTGAATTGGTGATTCTTTCAACCGCCACATCCAGTGGGACTTTGAAATAAAACACGATATCCGGCTGGACAGCAAAAGAGTACAGGTTGCGAACCCATTCGTGGTCGACACCCCGTGCAACATCGCGTGCAAAAGCAGTAAACGCATACCGGTCAGCCAGGACGATCCCCCCGGCTTTGAGGATGGGACGGATAAAGTTCTCCCAACGATCTGCAAAGTCGGTACTGAGCAGCAGACTGTATGTGGTGGGCGTGAAAGATTTTTCGTTTTTGCCCATTTTTGTGGTGCTCTTCACCAATATCGAAGAATTCCATTCAGTAAAGAAAACCGATTTGCCTAAGGATAGCAGCCATTTATGAAGCAAATCGATCTGAGTGGATTTACCACTTCCGTCAATTCCTTCTACGACAATCAATTTTCCTGGAAATCGTTCTTGTGAAAGCATGCTTCCCAACTATGAATTATTCGGGGATCACTATTTCTGAATCATCACCCTCATCGTCGTAGGTATCGATTTCCATCAACTCACCTGTGGCGGTGAAGACTGTGCGTTCACAGATATTCACCACCCGGTCAGCCATGCGTTCGATGTTATGTGCCACCCACAGGAGATAATTGGAACGATCAATCATATTGCGGTCATTCATCATTTGTTCCACCGCAAAGCGATAGACTTTGTTATACAACGCATCAACTTCGTCATCCTGAACGGGGATTCGTCTTGCCTTGTCAACGTCTTCCTCGATGAATGCGATCAAACCCTGGTGGAGCATATCCACTGCGATGCGACACATTTCTTTCAGGTCATCCGCTGGAAGCTCCATGTCTGTATCGCCGAGGAGTTTGGTGACTTTGCCGATCCCTTTGGCATAATCACCCATTCTCTCGAGTTCGGTGGCGATTTCCAATAGTGAAGCCAGTAAACGCAGGTCATGTGCCATTGGCTGTTGGGTAGCCATCGTGATCAGAATGGCATTTTCAATCGAGAAGCGCTTTTCATTGATTTGCAGGTCATTTTCCAATGTGATTTGAGCGCCGCGTGTATCATGAGCAATCAGGGTGTCAACGGCTACAATCATTGCCTGCTCCACCATGCTTCCCAGTAAAAGGGTTTCGTTTCTGATCTTTTCCAATTGCTTGTTGAAGGTTTCCCTTAGAGATACCATATTTAAAACCTTTCGCTGCATTATTTACACATTATTATTATAGTTGATTATTTCTCAACCATCTCCCACAAAATTTGTTCGAATTGCCCGGTAAATCGGGCTCGATCAAAATGATCCAGTATATAACGTCGTCCTGATTCACCCATCTGCCTGATCTCAACGCGTTTTTCGTACATATCAAGAATGACATCGGCTAAAGCCCGTGCATTTCCGGGGGGTACGAAAACCCCTGCGCCTGCCTCTTCGACCACGGAACGAATCACACCATCAATGGCCAGTATGACCGGCCTGCCGGCTGCCATATAATCGAACACCTTGTTGGGATAGGTCGTCTTGTACAATTCGATCGGTTTCAGGATTGCAATACAGGCATCTGCCATGGCAAACACTTCTTTCATTTCGCTCTTGGCAACCGGTTCCAAAAAGGTGACGTTCTCCAGTCCGCGGGCTTGAACGTCGCCTACGAGGGCAGGCTTTTCCTTGCCATCGCCAACCAAAACCACCTGAATTGCGGGAGTATCTTTTATCAGGCTGGCTGCATCCACCACGATTCCCAGATCATTGGACGGTCCGTGGGCGCCTGCATACATGACAATAAATTTTCCTTCCAATTTGAGCTTTCTACGGATGGCAGTGGTATCCAACTCAGGGTCAAACATGCTGGCATCCCCACCGTTAGGTATCAAGGCCACCTCACGTGCTCCATGAGATTTGACATGTCCGACATATCCGGGGGAATTTACTACCACCTGGTCAGCCCGCCGGTATAAAAATCCTTCCAGCCATTTCGATAGTCCAATCAGTGTACGATTTTTCAGAACGCCCATCGCGACGGCAAAATCAGGCCAAAGGTCGCGCACTTCGAACAGAAAAGGGCGTCGTTTTAGAAATGCCAGCAGCCAGGCGCTGAAAGCCTGGAAGATTGGCGGTGACGTTCCCCAGATGACGTCCACATTTCTCACCTGCAATCCTGCCAGAAAAGAAGAGAACATGAAGCTGAAAAAGCTCACCAGCCTCTGGAAAAATCCCTTGTGCAGGGCTGCATAGCTCCAGCTATGGATGACGGTAATACCGGGCTCCGGCTGGCTCGTCTGCTTCCAACGTAAACCGGGCCGCCGTTTAACGCCGGTAAGATAGCTTGTGGTACCGGTAATGATGGTTACGCAGTGCCCGTGCAAAGCCAACTGGCGTGCCATCTCGATGTGCCGGGTACCTCCCGCCTCATCAAGCCCGACAAACGCCTGGTGGATCAATAATATATGCATATCAATGATCCACCGATGGTGAAAAGATCCATCGCGTTTGTATCTCGAGCGGTGCGATGCTGTGAATTGTTAACAGGATGGACAAGGCCGGCTCCAGTTTTGAGTAAGCGGGTGACCACCAGCCGTGGATGGATCGGGCATCCCCTGTACCGTAAACGATCTCGCCGGCGCGGGCGATGCATAAATTTCCACAGTTCATTTTGGATGTTTCCTCTCCCAACACTGCCCCATTGCTCTCGGCACCAGCGCTGGCTGTCATACAAACAACTGCTTTTCCTACCGGTGTTTCCAACTGTATGGAGCCATTCTTTTCATCTACCATAAAGGGCCAGTCATGAACCAACCAGTGCAGGCAAAAGCAATGCTCATCATTCCGTCGGCCTGTTGGCAACAGTTCGTCTTTCACCAGCCATTCCAGAGCGGAAATTCTCTCCAATGTTCGCCGGTGAAGAATACCCGGCTTTTGGTAGCCGCTGTGTTCAGCGGTGATTTTGTCATGTTCAGGGGTTTCTGCCTGAATAATCCTTGCCTGCGCCCAATCCAGCCATAAAAACCGTCCAGCCCGCTTCATCTGATCCTGCCCATCCACCATGATGGTGTTGTGCACAGCCGTCCCGGCCAAAGCATTGTCCCAGGGGGAAGCAGCATGGTATCGATAGGTACCGGCATCCATCGCGATGTTCTGCCCTGACCACCAGAACTCCACATGCAATTGGTCAGCATGCGAAGGACGGTCGTGAAAATGAATGGCTCTCAATGAAGCCCAGTTTTTGGCATCGCCAAGGCGGTGAACACCTGATGATCGAACCCGGTCTCTATTTTTCCTTTCAGCGGGTAACGGGATTCCAAGCCACAAACATTGCTCATCCCATGGGCCGGCGGGAAGAACCTCAATACCTCCAAATGCCAGCCCGGCTGCCTGGACAACAGGACGGTAATCGTAATAAGCTCCGCCGGCCAGGGGTAATATATGTGCGCCATCGTTTGCTCCCAGATTGGGGCACAGTCCGCTGACAGGATCTACCTGGGCTGCCAGCCAATCAACTGCCGCGGTAAGCTTGCGCAAGGAATTCTTCGTATAGCCGTATTTAGCTGTAATTTCTGTCAGATTTCCTTCCTCCAGCATTCGTTTCTCCACGGCATGAGCCCAGAGCGCTGCATCCAGCATTAAGCGGTGATAGTTTATGCTCTGCTGCATGTAAATGCCATCTTCATCAATTTGCTGTTCCAACGCCCGATTGAGCGTTCGCCAGCCTTGTTTTTGCCAGTCAGGCGATTCGCTCACTTCAGGCAGAAGCCATCCGGCCGTCAGCAGGCCAACCGCTTCGCAAATCAAATGATTGTTTTTTTGTGACCGAGCATAAATCATGGTGGATGGTATTCGACAGGCATGTTCATAGATGCTGCACACCAATGCATAGATGCGTTCCGGGGTTGACAAGGTCGAGTCATAAAATATCTGCCAGCCAAATCCAAGAGCCATAATCCGCAATGCCACTTCCTGACCACTGGCCCAGTTTGGCCCGAGATTATACGGATTGAGCCGTTGAAAAGTCTCGAATCCTTCCCAAAATGCCTGACTGCATCGTTCATCATGGGTCATACGGTAGGCACGACCCAGGCTAAAAACCCAGCCCATGCGGACGGGTTCCCAAATGTCCTTGATATCCCCGCTGACCAGTTTTTGCGCTTCTGTCCAGTGGACAGGGGGTGTATGTGGATTGAGATCCAATGGAACAGGTTCTGCTCCAAACAGCCGCACCTTGCCCTCGATGATTTCACGCGTTTCATCAAGTACCTGTCCGACACCTTTTTCTAGCATCCAGCGTAATTCTTCAGATTCGGGCGGACTGACAATTGCATGCGGGGGACGTTGGGCTGCCTGTCGAAGAAGATCCATCGTCTGTGGATCATCGGCGGGCGAAACAGCAGGAGTTACACGCCGGAAATGACCGCTGACCAGTCCAAACCGGTAGAGTGAATTTTGTAAGATGGCTGGTACGCCCAGCCGGTATGCAGCCTCTGCAGCCGTCTCCAAACGGCTCAACAACTTCATGCGATGGTTTCACGCCTCCGGCTGGAAAGGGAGCGTACCGCCTGGAAGGTGGCTTTGGAAACAGCCGAGATTTCGTTGTATGGTATGGCCGGTATACCACTGCTCACACTATCAAGAAAGGAGTTCCAGGCCTGACGTTGACCCTTGTTTTGTCCACCACGGCTGTTTATGGTGTGGCGATTCCCGCCTGAATACAGGTGCAAGCGGCGAAAGTCGTCCAACACTGCTGATCTTCCGGCGCAGAATACTTCCAGATGCTCCTTGGGTAACATGCGGTCACCATTGGCAATATAACTTACCACACCCAGTGATCCGTCAGCAAATTCGAGCGTGATGGATACGTTGTCCTGCCGATAGCGCTCTCCGTCAGGCAGCCCGGTCGCACTGACTTCCGTTGGCAGGTACCCGCACAGAAACGTCAGAAAGTCGATAAAGTGACATCCCTCGCCGATGATGCGTCCTCCGCCTTCCTCAATATTATGCAGCCAGTGTGTAAGGGGCAATTCACCGGCATTGATCCGGTAGTGCATCCACAGCGGTTCAGCCCGGCCGGCAAGAAACTGTTTCAATTCCATCCCCAAGGGAGAAAAACGGCGGTTGTAGCCAACCATGAATAGCGGACTGCCTTCTTTTCCCATCACCGGCTCAAGTTTGGACAGTTCATCTTCTTTGATGGCAGGCGGCTTCTCGCAGTAGACGTTTTTACCATTCGACAGAGCGATGATTGCCTGGCGGGTATGTTCATTGTGACGGGTAAGCAGTACCACCGTATTGATTTCGGGATCCATCAGCACCGCATCCTCGCTGGATGACGACTGTTCGAAACCGTATTTGCGAGCGGATGCCGTGGCGTGAAGCCCGGCCGCCGAGACGATGGTCTTGAACCGGCCGCGGCCGATATTCTTCATTGCCGGTAGAAAGACGGCGTTGGCATAATTCCCGGCTCCCAACACACCGATCACGTATTTGTCGGCGCTGGAATGTGCGGCAGGTACGCCCCCCGGTATGCTGACGACCCGCTCGACCGGCCCTGAATCCGGGTAGGTAAGCAACACGCCCATGAAGGGTTCGTCTTTTTTACCGGTGATCAATTCATAGGCTACGGCCCCCTGGTCAATCGGAATTCGATGGGTGATGAGTGGTTTCACGTCCACCGCGCCACTCGCCAGCAGATCCACAAAAGCCTCCAGATTGCGGCCTTCCGTCCAGCGCACCTGGCCGATCGGGTAATCGTGCCCGCTTTCTTCATACAACGGGTCATAACGTCCCGGCCCATAGGAGCGTGAGACAGTAAACTGCAATTCCTTGTCATAATAGGGACGGCGCGGGATACCCATGCCCACGGCACCCACCGCCACCACGCGCCCATGGTCACGGGCCAGCGCACCGGCCAGTTCAACCGGATCATTCGATTGGGTATCCGCGCAAATTAATATACAATCAAAACCGTTGGGGTACAAACCTTGCCCGGCTTCAACGGCCAGGCTGCGCTGTACGGCCTCGAACCCCATTTGTTGAGCCAGCGATACCCGTTGGGGGTTGGTATCCACCCCGAAGACATGGCAGCCCGATGCGCGTGCCAGTTGAACGGCCAACAATCCCAGCAACCCCAAACCGATCACTGCCACGTTCTCACCCAGGCGGGGTTCTGCCAGACGCAGCCCTTGCAGGGCAATGGCACCCAAAGTGGTGAATGCGGCCGATTCTTCATCCACATTGTCCGGCAGACGAACCAGCAGGTTCTGCGGAACCAACACGTACTCGGCATGGACGGCATAGCCACTGCCTGCACATGCCACGCGGTCTCCACATTTAAAGCCTCGCAAACCATCTCCGCATTCCACAATTTTCCCCGCCGATGAATATCCCAATGACATGGGTTGATCCAGCCGGTTGAGTGCGGCCAGCAGTGCGGGGCCCACGCCTTCCTGGCGTGTCTTGCGGAGGACCTGTCGGACCAGGTCAGGCCGGGAGCGAGCCTTGCCGGCCAGACTCTTTTCGGCAAATTCGACCACCATGCGTTCTGTTCCGGCTGAGACGAGTGAGGTCTTATTCCGTACCAGAGCCATGGCAGGGCGTATCTGCGGGACCGGTGTATTTTCTATCCGTGTATTCCCGTCACGCATGTCTTGAAGAAGTTGTTTCATGCTCCTCCGTAGTTTTTTGATTGAGATGGCTTGCTAACAATGGGTAATTGTATAACGGATTTGGGCGTTGTGGGAAACTTTCTATCAATTCTTGCTTTATGGTCAACGATCATACCAAATCAATGATCCCATTGTGCAACACATATTATAATAATTCAATCCGGTGTGTCATGATCCATTTTTCATAACCTGATCACAATATTTGGCCTCACAATTTATATATCATGAGGATAAGAACATGATGAGGAATACCAGAGATCGAATGTTTGAGAAATATAATACTTACCGCAGAAGGCCGACAATTGAAGACCCGGAAACCCGGAAAATGAAATATAAATCTTACCAAAGGACACTGGGACCCTGGCTACCGGTTTCGAAAGGGAAAACCATTTTAGATATTGCTTGCGGGGAGGGAGCGCTCCTCTCTTTCTTAAAAGAATTGGGATACCATAACCTTTCCGGTTTCGATTATTCGCCTGAAAACGTACAGATTTGTCACCATCTTGGACTGGATTTTGTTCAGCAATACGATGCCTTGAAAATAGATGAAATCTATCCGGCGGAATCATTTGACATGGTATTCATTATTGCATTCCTGGAACACATCCCGAAAGAAAGAGCTGTGGATTTTCTGGAACAGGTAGCTCAAAAGATAAAACCCGGCGGAGAAATTGTGATACAAACTCCCAATTTGGGCTCGATTTTGGGGTTGTATCCTTTTTATAATGATCTCACTCATGAATTTGGGATCACTGAAAAGTCCGCGGTCGACCTGATGCTGATGGCAGGGTTCAAATTGGAAAATATCGAAATTAGACCTGTATGGACTGCGATTACCCCACAGGGTTACGTACGTGAAGTGTATTGGAAATTGCTGCATTCTCTCATTTATCTGGGTGCGGGTTCTTCCCGGCCGAAAATCCCAACCCCAAACATATTGTTTAGAGGAATAAAGGGCTGAGGAGTATTTTCCTTATTCATCAACCCGCTGTTCATCCTGTTGGTCATGCTCCAGCTTTTGGAGCTTATAGAATTTGATCTTCCCCAAACTGGCGCACCGGACAGGGGCCAGCCTGAGCACCCTGAATACACCGGGCGAGATCTGCCAGATGTAAAATGCCGTCAGCAGCAGCAGAAAGCCCAGCGGCATTTGAGGATAACCCAACAACAAGGCACCCCAGCTCAATAGTGGCAGCCAGTTGGGCAGGAGCATCAGCAGAGCGGCAATATCCCATGGCTGAAAGTATGGCGCCGAAACAAGCCAGGCTGTGATCAATGCCAGCAGTCGTGCCTGGCGGTTCAGCGGCAGGATCAGAGGAGGAATGAGCAACAGCAATCCCCAGGCTCCGATATAATCCCAGGTTGTGAAACTGGCTTCATCGTTGGGCGGGATTGTTTTCAAACGCACAAAAGTTTGTGCCAGCCAGTCCGGTTGGATTAAGAAACTGATTACAACGACAGCCGCCGGCACAATCAACGCCATCCAACAGGCGCGCCGATGGCTTGGCGGGTCATCCGTGTCAGACAGGAGTGCGAAAAGCCAGATCAGCCCTGCGATCAACCCCACCTGCGGTTTAATGACTGCGATTGTCAGACCCAACCCGGCCAGCAGCCAATTCCGTTTGGACAGCCCCAGCCACATCAGCGCGATGCCGAAGCACAGTACACCCGAAATTTGACCGAAGTACAGATTGACGAACATCTGGTAGGAGAAGATCAATGCTGCGGATTTGCCGGTAAAAAGACGGGCTGCAAAAAACATTCCACCGATATTAAAAAGCTGCCAGGCCAGTGCGCCGAGATTGAAAGGCAGGCTTGCAAACGGATAGAAGAGCGGGATACCCCACAGCCCGTAATAATAACCTTGTAAATCCCCGCCGCTGGCGCGGGAAAAAAGTGCAAAGTCCATTAACAAGCCCGGGATGGGGCGCCGTGACAGCAGAACAATCATACCCGCCCCGAAAATTACTGCAGTGGTGAGGGTGGCCAACTCGACCAGCGTCAGCCGGCGTGTCAGGCGGGCTTTCAGTTCAACAGGATCCAGCGTCATGGATTTACTCCGGAAAATGGATATGCATATTGTAAATCAAATGAACTCTGCTGCTGCCTTACAAATGCATGACAGACGGATTCAACCACGCGTCTTCCCGTGTATAATGGGGTATCATGCGCCTGAAATCTTACATGCAAAGAGAAAACCGTTGAATTCATTTGCAAATTCCTCTCGCAGCTCTGCCGATCCAATTCCGATGGATATCCTGCAAATCGCCTTACGCCGTTGGTGGGTGATTGTTTTAGGAATGTGTCTGGGGGGCATGCTGGGTATGGGTCTGCATCTTCTCATCCCGCCTGTCTACCAAACCAGAGCCGTTATTTCAGCCGGGGTCGATTTCGCCCGCACCGGAAAATTGACCGATGTGGAAGAAGATTACATCATTAAAAAAGTGGGTGATCTGATCGGTTCGGATGCTGTCATCGAAGAAACGATAGAGCTGGCTGCCGCACAGGGCATTAATCTGGACAGGCGAACTTTTGATGAAATGCACTTCCTTCAACGTAGCTTCAATGACTGGCTGCTGGTGGTGCGGGCTGAGGATCCACAGCAGGCAACGGTTCTGGCCAACCTGTGGGCAGACGCCGCCTGGTCGGCGCTCAGTGAAGCGTCTTTGCATCTCATCAAACTGGATTCGTATGAAAAATACCTGGATTCGCAAATTACCTGTCGCGACCTGCAGCTTACCACAGGTTTGCGTTCAATCTGTTTCCTCGCCTCTGTTGCTGACATAAATTCCCAGATCGATGAAACTGTGTCAATCATGCAGACTGAACGTTTGGCTGCCCGGGGGTTGGTGAGTGGCACTGTCATCAATCTGACAGAATATGCCACCGTCCCCGCAGCTCCAAAAATTTTGGGGCGCAACACGCTGACATTGGCGGGGGCTTTGCTGGGAGGGTTGCTCGCTTGCCTGTTTCTTTTTGTAAGGAAATGACATGGAACCCTGGTTGAAATGGGTGTTGATTATTTTAGTGGTGTTGGTCCTGGCGACATGTTGTTGCGTTGCAGTAGCCGCAATTGCCGGCTATTTTGCCTTTGACTGGTTCGATGATTCCGGGCTGGATCCAAATGTTCAGGAAACGGCTGAGATGATTGTCGATCCGGTCAGCAGCAATGCAGAAAACACACTCGAGCTGCTTGACTCCAGCCATGTGCCTGAAAATGATCTGGTTGAACTGGCAGAACGTCTGTTGGGGCAGCAGGATATCCCCCTGGTTCTGGATACTCCCCCCGTGGCATATCAGTTGGGAGATGCCGAAACCTTCTGGGCAACGGAGATGGAAAGCAACGAAAATTTTGAGATCGATGCCCGGCTGGAATATATTACCCCCCATGCCTATTTCTGGATCGAGCAGGGCCTTTCCTTTGACGGCGATGCGCTTGCCACGCTGGCGGACACATTTGAAAATGAGATCTACCCCCAGACGAGGGCTGTGTTTGGCAATGAATGGTCACCCGGCATCGACAATGATGTGCATCTTTATATCCTGTATGGGAAGGGTCTGGGATCCAACATTGCAGGGTATTTTTCATCCCGTGATTCTGTTCACGTTCGTGCTTTTAAGTACTCCAATATGCACGAAATGTTCTTTTTCAATGCGGATACGGTTGAACTGGATGATGAGTATACCTTTGGCGTGCTGGCACACGAATTCCAGCACATGATCCAATGGAATGTGGATCGCAATGAAAGCACCTGGATGAATGAAGGCTTGTCAGAGTTGTCCACCTATCTGAATGGTTATGATGCAGGTGGTTTTGATTTGTTGTTTATGCTTAACCCAGATAGGCAACTTACCTACTGGCCTGATGACCCCAACGCCACCAGCGCCAGCTATGGGGCGTCTTTTCTCTTCATGGATTATTTTTACTCCCGCTTTGGTGAGAATCTGACGAAACAATTGGTAGCGAATAACGAGAATGGTCTGGAAAGCATCGATCTCGTCCTGGCAGAAGCCGGATTGCCTGAAACCGCTGATGACCTGTTTCAGGAGTGGGTGATTACCAATTACCTGCATGACGGCTCCGTCGGTGATGGCCGTTACACGTACGACAACTACCCCAACGCACCGGCGGCAAAAGATACCGAGACCATCGATGACTGCGACGGCAGTCTTCTGCAGCGGGCGGTTCGCCAGTATGGGACCGATTATATTTCGATCACCTGCCCCGGCACTTATCAACTGATGATCGAAGGATCCACCGAGGTGGGTGTGCTGCCTGTCCATGCCCACAGCGGGGAGCAAATGTGGTGGTCCAACAAGGGAGATGAATCGGATATGACCCTGACCCATCAGTTTGATTTGACCGGCGTGACAGGCGATGCCTTGCTGGAATACTGGGCCTGGTACGATATCGAAAAGGACTATGATTACCTGTATGTCGAAACCTCGTTAGACGGTGAAACCTGGGAAATCGTTACCACCCGGCGCGGCAGTGATGAAGACCCGAGCGGCAACAGCTATGGCTGGGCTTACAACGGCGAGAGCGATGGCTGGGTACAGGAGCAGGTGGATTTGGGCAGGTTTGCCGGTCAAAAAGTGTGGGTACGGTTTGAGTACATTACCGATGCGGCAGTAAACGGTGAAGGTTTTGCGTTGGACGATATGCAGCTCACAGCAATGGAATATGAACAGGACTTTGAAACCGGTGACGGAGGCTGGGAAGCGGCCGGGTTTGTCCACATCAGCAACAATATTCCGCAGACTTATGCCGTCACCCTGGTAACCATCACAGGTGACGATACGACTGTTGAGCGGCTGGATTTGGATGACATGAACCGGTGGCAAGGAAACGTGGAAATCGGCAGCGATGTGAAAGAGATAGTGCTGATGGTAAGCGGTCTGGCACGTTTCACCAATCAACCGGCGGGTTACAATCTCAGCCTTACCCCACAATAGAAAGTTTGATCCGAAATTGTCATTTTGAGCGCAGCGAAAAATCCGCCCAAGGTCAAATTTCCATATCAAGCCAATTAGTCACCAGCTCCACGGGCGGATGCTTCGCTATCGTAAGTATTTATTTTCAGAGACAGGAATAAAAAGACGGTTATTTATGTTCAATTTTCTGGGGGCTGCGCAGATCCTGAAGTTGTAATTCGAGTTCACTCCGCCGTTGCAGCGCTGCCATACGGATGTCGTCGGCAGTCCGTTTGTAGTACGTCTCAATCTCCTCCCGCAAGCGAGGGCCGGAATAGGGGGCTAATATTATCGAAAGGCCGGCTCCTGCGATGGCTCCCAGAACCGCACCCAACAAGAATTTGCGAAATTTTGCCATGTGAACCTCCATATATAATCTTTACATCCTCTATTGTAAGGTATTTTACTGCTCCTTCAAAGATATCATTTGACGATGGGAACGTTTTTATTGTACACTCAAAGAATGACAGAAACAGAACAGAGATGGTTCGATATTCCGGCCGTTTTGCTTTTCATGATGACTTTATGGCTGATTGGTCTGCGCATCCAGGTTACTGACTGGACGGAATCCCTCTCTCTCGTCCAGTTTGCCATGATTCTGGGGGCTGTGATCGGCCTGACACTGGGGTCATCCATGTTTAACAAGCCGGCTGTTATTTGGATGACTGCCGCTTTTTCCTTGATCTCGTTGACCTGGTTTTTTACCATGTTAATGCCTTCGGAAATGATCTGGGCAGAAAAACTGATTGGCTTGAGCCAGCAAATTCGAATTTCACTGGGACATTTTATTCGCAACGAGAGTATCCGAGGATCAGAATTGTTTATGACATCTCTGATCTTTACATTCTGGTGGCTGGGGCTTATCACAGGATATCAACTCACCCGCACCGGCAAGCCATGGATCCCGCTGGGTGTTCTGTTTATCACCTTTCTTGTCATTGATTATTATCCGCCTGTGGTTCGTTCCCGGTATGTGTATAGCGGGATGATTGTTTTGCTCCTGTCACTCCTGATGGGGCGGCTTTATTTCCTCCAATCACAGGTTCGTTGGAAGGAAAAGCGGGCCATGGTGGATTTTGGGGCGGGCTATGATATTTCACGAGGTTTTGTCATCTCAGCGCTTTTGCTGGTTTCAGTTGCCTGGGGTATTCCCGGTGTAGTCCGTATGCTGACACCCGGCACAAAAGAGCAACAAAAATTTGTGGATTTCTGGGATCCGCTTCAAGAGCGCTTCGCCAATGTGGTCTCTGAGCTGAAAGCACCTCGTACAGCCAGTGCCGATTTCTTTGGCAAGAGTCTTTCTCTTGGAACCGAGATTTCTACCGATGAAACGCCTGTTTTCCGGGTAAGTGCTTCCGCTGCGCGTGCGCGCGGTTTTCGCTATTATTGGCGCGGTTACAGCTATGACAAATACGAGAACGGCGGCTGGTCAAATACAATCGAAGATTACACAACGCTCAAACCTTCCGATTGGCCTCAGCCGCTTCCGGATTGGGATGCGCACCAAAAGGTGGAACTCACCTATACCTGGCTCTATCCGCGCTCGCGTATCCTCTATATCCCTGGCAACCCGTTATCCGTTTCCCGTCCGGTGGATTGGATTTCCGAAAGCAATACCGACGGCCATGACGGTATTTCGATCATTGCCAGTTCGTCCGTCTATAAAGATGAAACAGTGGACGCTGAAGCCTGGGTCAGCGTACCCACTGCCTTCGATCTGCAAATGGCAGGGCAGGATTATCCTGAATGGATAACCCAACGCTACCTTCAACTTCCTGAGGATTTGCCTGAATCCATTCCCGGTTTGGCCATGCAGATTACCGCTGGCATCGATAACCCGTTCGAAAAGGTTCAGGCCGTCACACAGTATCTGCGGGAGAATATTCAATACAATGGCATTGTAGAGGCAGCTCCCTCGAGCGAGGATCCTGTTGCCTGGTTTCTGTTTGAAACCAAAGAAGGTTTCTGTAACTATTATGCCTCTGCAGAGGTATTGTTATTACGATCGTTGGGGATTCCTGCCAGAATGACAGTCGGTTTCGTGCAGGGGGAGGAACAGGAAGAATCGAACACCTATCTGGTTAAATTGAAACATGCCCATGCCTGGCCTGAAGTTTACTTTCCGGGTATCGGCTGGGTGGAATTCGAGCCTACCGTAATCCAGACGCCTCCGGAGCTTTATTACGAGAATTTCTCACAAATGGAACTGGGCCCCAATGCCTATGAAGGGCTCAATGAAAACCTCTTCGAACGATACGGGATGGGACGTTTTGAGGAATATGCCGGAGAAGGGGTTTATGATGAGCTGCTCTACCTGCCAAAAATATATTACCCCTGGCGGGAGTGGGGAATTTTTGCAGCGGTGCTTCTTATGGTTGGGTTCATTTTTTGGTTTCAGAAATTTAGCACATCACCCTTATATGATCGAAGACTGCCTGTGCTTCTTGAAAACTTGCTTCAAAAACGGGGTTGGGGAACCCCGGATTGGTTGAGATTCCTTTCCAACAGAGCCGCATTGAGCCCGATAGGACGATATTTTTCCGAGATTCCCTGGATGCTGCGCTTGTTGGGAGTTGATTTGTCCCCCGGGCAGACCCCTTCTGAGCAAGTGAATATTTTGATTGAAAAGCTGCCGGAAACCAGGCTGCAGGCATCCATCCTTTTACGTGAATATGAGATCTTTTCCTTCAGCAGCCATCCGAGTGATCTGGAACGTGCCCGTCAGGCGCATTCCCGTCTGTGGGTTCAGGTTGTGTTGGCCAGAATTAAAAAGCTGCTGCAAAGATAGATTTTCTCACAACCGCTTGACCATTTCTTTGAGCTTTCTCAGACGGGCGTTTGCCAATCCGGGCAGGACGCCCGTCAGATAAAATGCCCCAACCCCTTCCAGACAGAAAGATGCGGCGATATTCCCGTGCAGAGCGGCCTCCAGAGGGTCATAGGAATTCTGGTAACCTGCCATAAAGCCTCCACAGAAGGCATCACCGCAGCCGGTGGCATCAACACTTGTTACCGGGTAGGCCGGCAGACTCCAGCGTTTTCTGGAAAGACAGTCATACAGGAATTGTCCGTCTTTACCACGCTTGACGATAATCAACTCCAAACCGTAACCAGAGAGCCCCTCGATCATTTCCCACACATTTGTCGTGCGACCCTTGAACAGGTTGATCAGGTTTTCTTCCGAGGTATGAAAAATTTTGATGTTGGACAGCAATCCCGGCAGTACATCCCAACCTGACGCCTTCATGTAAGACGCATCTGCATTCAGCGAGATATTGTTGACATGTCCCTGTAGATGGGCAATCAACGTGGATTGTGATTTGCTTTCCAGCGCACAAATATGCGCCGCTGTGGCATCCAGATAATCAGCAGGGATCTGGTTGATGGAAATCGGGGCGCTTGATCCCTGGTGGTCAGTTTTCTGACGTTGGCTGGCAGGTATAAATCCCAGCAGTGCACGCGGGATGGCTATCCCCATTTGTGCAAACTGTGAGATCGGGTTTAACGATTGGTAGCGTTTGTTATCCAGGTAAAAAATAAAAGAACGCAGGTCAATGGATTCCGGGAGGATGGACAGTCCCCGAATATCAAAGCCGGCCTGGTTGAAGCGGTCAAACCATTCCTGTGGGAAATCTTCTCCGACACTGCCTACCATCCCCAGACCGCTGTCCCACAATGATAATCCCGCCGCCGTATAAAGCAGACTTCCGCCCGGGATATCAAAATATGATTTTTCCTGGGCGGTTACGATAAAATCTCGCTTGAGGATACCGGCAATGACATACCGGATCAGATGAAAAGTATCCATGAATGGGGGTAGTCAAGAAATAACCTGAGCTTCGGGTGCTTTTTCGCCGGTTTGAAGTTCAGGCGGTTATTGCAGGAACTGGCCGATCAATCCTTGTTGGTTACTTCCGAGATGAGCCGCATGAAAGTCAAAAAGCCCAGGCCCAATTTAACGCCGTCGTTTGCTGTCAGGGCGGGGGTCGCGTGCTTTTTTTCTGATTGCTGTACGATGATAAATGATGCCAAAACCCCGGCAAGTAAACCCACTAATCCCCCCCAAAGAAATGTTTTCTTTTTCCAATTTTCCATGTTGCTCCTTTTATTCATCACTCTGATCAGGAAAAATTCCGCACCCTGTTCGATTTTTTCTTAAACAACGTTGAAAAACCATGCCATTTGCTTTTTATGTTGATCACCGGTTCTGCTACCTTGTCGCTCAAATTGTGGGTGACGGCTTGAACATTTTGAAGAAATTCGATCACTTTTTGTCCATACACGGGTGCGTTATGGAGCAATTTGGAGGCAAGGTAAATCAAACCGACTAAAATGACCAGAAAGAGAAATGCTGCAAACAGAGTCGGGATGGAAAGAAAAATAACCGAAACACCGGCCCACTTGCTATTAAATTCACCGCTCATATCGCGGGTGGTCAGGAATACAGCCATGACACACAGAAAAAGGGCGATCAAAATACCTGCGGTGAGGGGTACCCAAATCTGCCAGAGAGTCTGTTTTTTATGAATTCTTTTCACAACCGTTGATTGATCGATTTCTTCCATGCCAGTATTGTAGCATAAGATAAGCCTGGAAATTACTGATAAAGAGGGTGTTTTCTATAAAACATAGGAACTGATTCGATCGTGTAATTTTGAAAAATAGAATTTTTCAACACATTTTTACACAGATAGTGTAAAAACTACAGATTATTGAAATGTAATGTATAATTATGAAAATTATATATTGGAGATTGTTTGTAGCTGTCTGTCTTTTATTATTCTTCGTCAGTTACCGACTGCACTTCAAAACCGGTTATTGATCTCACTCTTTGATGGAGTGTTTGGCTGAATGCCAGTAAGGCTATCAAAAAATAGGAAAACAATGGCCTGTAAGCAAATGCCATAAAATGTCAAAGTAAGGTTAAGAAAGATTAATGGGCTTGAATATTTTGATAATTCTAAAGTTTTCAGGTCGATAAATCTGGACATATTTCATCAAAAACGGATTATCCATGCAAACAAGATCATTTTCAACGGATAGATAAACCATCGAAGAAACTGTTTGCTGGATAGTGTAAATTTTCCGGAATTTTAGACGCAGCCGCCCTGTCGAAGGATATGTGAGGCTGCGTTGTTGTTATGGAAAGCAAAATTACTGCATTAAAGGCACAAAAGAGAGATCCTTCCCGGATCAATGTATACCTGAATGGTAAATTTGCGTTTGGAATTGACCGTTTGGTGGGTGCCTGGCTGACTGTGGGTCAGGTGATGGACGCAGAAAAGATAGAAAAACTTGTTCAGGCCGATACGCTTGAAAAAGCATATCAAAAAGCGCTGAATTTTCTTGGCTACCGTGTCCGTTCAGAAGCTGAAATCCGGCAAAAATTACATGAAGCCGGATACGATGAGGAATTAATCGACCACGTCATCACCAGATTGCTGAATTCCCGGCTGGCTGGTGACTCAGCCTTTGCGCAGAATTGGATCGAAAATCGATCCAATTTTCGTCCCCGCAGCCGGCGGATGTTGCGAATGGAGCTTCGCCAGAAGGGCGTCGAGGAATCGGTGATCGATGAAGCGCTTGAAAATGCCCCGGATGAAACTGAAATGGCCCGCAAAGTGGGACAAAAATATGCAAACAGGCTCCATGATGCAGACAAGGTTGTCTTCTGCAAAAAAATGACGGATTATTTGCTGCGGAAAGGTTTTGATTTTTCCATTGCCAGGGATTTGGCGATGCAGTTATGGGTAGAAAATAAGGAAGAATCTGACATTCCCTTAAGACTTGTGAATAATGAGGAAAATGATAATGATTATTAATACTGAAATCTGGATCATCATTATAGTCGCCGTTGTGATATTGGCTGCTTTGGCGGTCTTCTTAATCACACGGAGTTTAATGAATAAATTTAAGGAGGATCAAAAAAATAAGGCTGATAACATTATTCAGTTGGCAAAAGAAAATGCTCAGGAAATAGAAATTACAGCCCGCGATAATGCTCTAAAAATTAAACAGGATGCAGAATCTGAACTGGCTCGCCGCCGAACGGATATGGATCGCGAGGATGAGCGTATCTTAAAACGCCGTTCTGATTTGGACAGCCGTATGGAACGCCTGGAACAACGCGAGGCTAACATTAATAAACGGCAGAGCGTAATAGACAAGCGCTCCAATGAAATAGACAAACAACATCAAAGGATGCTGGAAGAGCTTCAGCGTGTAGCCCAGATGACTACGGACGAGGCCAGGCAGGAGCTGCTTACCAATGTTGAGACGGAAACTCGCAAGGATATGGCGCGGATTATTCGCCAGATCGAGCTTGAGGCACGTTTGGAAGGGGAGAAAAAGGCACGTGAAATCATCGCCGATTCCGTACAGCGCATTGCTTCGGATCACATTGTAGAAATTACCACTTCCTCTGTCACGCTGCCCAACGAGGAGATGAAAGGGCGCATCGTGGGCAGAAATGGCCGAAATATTCGCGCTTTCGAACAGGCTGCCGGTGTGGATGTGATTGTGGATGATACCCCGGAAACAGTTACCATTTCATGTTTTGACTCAGTCCGGCGCGAGATTGCTCGCCGGGCTCTGGATCGCCTGATCCTGGATGGGCGTATTCATCCCACTCACATTGAAAAAGTGTTGGAAGAGGAACGCAAGGAAGTGGAAAAAGCGATCAAGGAAGCCGGTGAAGAGGCCGCCTTTGATGCCGGTGTTGTGGGTCTGCACCCGGAGATTATCAAGAAGATTGGCCGTTTGAAATATCGCACTTCCTATGGGCAAAATCAACTGGCTCATGCTGTGGAGACTGCCAGAATCTCATCCGCCATTGCTTCGGAGTTGGGGGCCAATTCAGATGTTGCCCGCCTGGGTGGTTTCCTGCATGATCTGGGGAAATCAATGGATCACAATGCTGAAGGTACTCACGCTTCATTGGGGGCTGAGTTTGCCAAACGGTATGGTATCCACAAACAAGTGGTAAATATCATCGCTTCACATCATCACGAAGTGGAACAGGAATGTGTGGAGGCCGTCATTGTAGAAGCGGCGGATGCCATATCAGGGGCCAGGCCTGGGGCCCGCCGTGAGGATTTGGAACAGTACATCAAACGCCTGAAAGTATTGGAAGAAATTGCCAATTCGTACCAGGGCGTCAGTGAAAGTTATGCCATTCAGGCAGGTCGTGAGGTTCGTATCATTGTGAAACCCGAGGATGTGGACGATCTGGGAGCCATCCAGCTTTCACGCGATATTGCCAAACAAATCGAGGAAAGTATGCAGTATCCGGGTCAGATAAAGGTGACCGTTATTCGTGAGACCCGGGCTGTGGATTTTGCAAAGTAAGAAACGGATTTGATTGAATTTGTTCCCGGATTGTTGAATTCTCACCATGCCCGCTGTGCAGGATCGTGTCCGGCGGCATGGTGAGAATATGTGTGCGAATGCTGTTCATTAGCGCAAAAAAGTCACCCCCGTTTAAATCCGTTCTGCCAATACTGTATCTAAAAATCAAATCCCCACAAAATGCGACTGCTTCTTCTGCATCATAATATGTTACGTGGCCGCGGGTGTGGCCGGGTGTTGGCAGCACTTTGAAGGTGTACGCTCCCAGTGTGATCGATTGATCATCTTGTAGTAATACATTTGGGCTTGCACTCATATCCACTACGCAGCCGGCCATACCGGCTTCTCCCCCGTCCTGCCAAAGATCAAAATCCCTTTCATGGATCAGCATATCCACCGGATATGAAACAGAACGGATAAGCTGGGAGGCTCCTGCGAAATGGTCGAAATGACCATGAGTCAGCCAGACAGCCTGAAGGGTCAACTTTTCTTGCCCGATTTTATCGATGACCTCCGCGACATTAAAGGACGGGTCAATCACCACAGCCTGACGGGTCTGGCTGTCCGAGATCAGGTAGGTGTTGTTTTCAAGTGGGCCAAGAATAAATTTGTCAATTTGTAGAGTCATCAGGTTTCCTTTATTTCTCCATGTCCCTTGTTTTTGAACTGCCTTGAGGCAGCCAGGTTTATTATAAAAGTAATCCCTACCAACGAAAGTGCGACTGGATAAACCAGTTGAGGCCTGATTTCATAGAGTAAACCTGCCAACAATGGCGCAAGAATTACGGCGATTGAGTTACAACTGGATACGATCCCGTAAGCCAGCCCCATATCAGCCGGCGGAGTAAGCGTTCTGGCTATTGCCATGTACATTGACTGGTAAATACGATAACCCCCGCGCAGGAAGAAGCCGATTGAAAACCAGCCCATACCGGTTCCCTTCCACATCGTTAACGAAAACACGGATAGAAAAACATGGCCAATCAGAATTCCGACAAAAGGACTCTTTCCGCCAAACGCCAGTGAAATAACCGCATTCCCCAGGCTTCCGATTGAGCCCAATTGACCAATTTGAGAAAGTGTGAGCTTGTGAACATTTTGCAGGTAATTTGATGTTAATGGTTCGGCCAGGTAACCGGAAAATATACTGATAAAACAGACACTCAACAGCAGGACGAACGAGCGGTTTTTCAGCAGGTTATGCTTCGGCTGGCTGCTGTCACGAGGTTCAATTTGGTCGGGCCGTGTGAAGAAAATGATGGAGGTGGAGACAGCAAACATGATTGTGGAAATTCGGTAGATCAGGCTTAGACCGGATCTTTCACCAATTTGACCACCGATGGTCGGGCCAATCAATGCCCCGATATAGTATGCGGCTGAGACAACAGTCAGTGCTCGGGATACACTCAGTTTTCCGCGAATTTTGGTGATATAACTATTGGTCGCGGCGTTACATGCAGAAAGACCATACAGAATATAACCAATCGAAAAGACAGTCAGCGAAGGGGCAAACGCCATGATCAATGTACAGAACGTTCCCAGAAGCCATGAGAACATCATCACTTTTCGGGTGCCGATCCGGTCAGCAAGGTAACCGCCCGGTATCTGAACGAGTGTCATTGCCAGCCCGTTCAGACCCAGGATGGTGCCAATCAGTATGGGTGAAGCACCCAATTCCTGCAGGTAGAGTGGCTGGAAATAAAAGAATGTCCCTTCACCAATTCCCCAAATGAAAAATGACAAGGCGATCAGGATGAAGTCGCGCATACTGTCAGGCTTTGGATACCCGGATGACGAATTGGGCTATGTTTTCAAAAACGATCTGCCGGTCTGTATCCAGTGTTACCACGTGACCGCTGTTCTGGACAATCAGAATACTCTTGTCCTGGCTTCCCAGGTCTTTGTAATGAAGATGAACATGCTCTTCCGGAACGCTGCCGTCATGAGCTGATTGAACCAGCAGGGCAGGCGCCTTTACCCTTGGAGCGCTTTCGTGCATGCACTTGCCAACTTTTGCCAGTTCCGGAATGCTGGCAGTGGGCCAGCCGGGATAAGAGGTATGACCCACGGCGTTGGCAGGATCATGCCAGTCGCTTTTTCCTTTGCCAAGCATTGGAACAAAAAGTTTGATGATGGGGATAAATTTCACCCGCCATTCGCCTGGCAGCCGGTAAGGAGTTGAAATGGCGACCAGGCCGTCCACGTCATATCGTTCAGCGGCAATCATCGAAAGCATGCCGCCCATGGAAAGTCCGATGACGAAAATCTTCGTGCAGGTTTCCTTCAAAAGGCAGATTCCATCCTCCACCGAACACAACCAGTCTTCCCATGTACAGCGGTTCAAGTCTTTGGGGCTTGTAGCATGCCCTGCCAGACGGATCCCTAATACGGTCCATCCGTACGGTCTCAGAAAGTCACCCAGCAGACGCATTTCGCGCGGGGTACCGGTAAAACCGTGTACCAGCAGGCAGCCGGTCTGGTTTCCTTGAAAAAGGAACGGCTCAGCGGTAGGAAAAATGAGTTGTTGCGAATTGGTTCCCATAGTGAAATGAGGAATTATATTCTAAACAGGTCTCGTGGCAGGCTGGTCAGGCATTCACCGCCTTCTTCCCGCACGACGACATTATCTTCAATCCGGATGCCAAACTTTCCGGGGACATAAATACCCGGTTCAACCGTGAAGGTCATCCCGGTCTTTAACTCCATGGTATTTTGGCCTGTCATGTAAGGTGGTTCATGAACTTCCATCCCCAGCCCGTGGCCTGTTCGATGGGTAAAATATTGTCCGTAGTCTGCTTCGTCGATCACGTGCCGGGCTGCATCATCCACCGCGGAAGCAACTGCACCGCTTTTCGCAGCCACCTTGCCCGCCTTGTTCGCTTCAGCGACGATTTTGGCAGCCATTTCCAGCTCGGGGGCAATCTCTCCGACCGCCAAAGTACGGGTGATGTCAGAACAATATCCTTCGTAACGCGCGCCCCAATCCACCACAACCAGGTCTCCGCTGGTCAGTCTTCGCTCACCGGGGTTGGCGTGCGGGTTGGCTGCGTTGGGGCCGCTGGCGATGATGGGCAGGAACGGGAAGTTGGGATCGGAACCGTGTTTCAACAACTGTGCAACCAGTTCGGATGCCACCTCTTTTTCTGTCATGCCCACCCTGATATTCGCCAGCATGGCTAAAAATGCATCCTGGGCAATCCCGGCAGCCTTACGCATTTTTGCGATTTCACCATCATCTTTCTGCATGCGCATTGTGTCCAGTTGGGCGGATGCAGAGATGAAACGGGTGGATGGTGAGGCCTCTTCCAGCAAACGCAGCTCTCTCACCCGTAGTTGTAGCGGCTCAATGGCATATTTTTTATCTGCCAGACCCGTACTTTCGCAAGCCTGTTGGAAAACCTGCGGCCATTGATCGGGATTTTCACCATAGGTGAAGGATTTGATATTCAGCGTATTTTCTTTGAGTTTTCCTGCTTCGAACTCCGGAAGGATCAGAACAGGCCGTCTGCCTTTGCCGAGCAGGAGCACTTTCGGGCGTTCATCCAGATGGTAATGGAGTCCGGTCAGGTAGGTAAAGGTCGCTCCGGGTATAAAAGCTGCGCCATCAAAATGGTCTTGATCCAGCAAAGAATACAACAGTTTTAATCGTTGCTCATACATGGCATTCCTCCATCCATCCGGTTTCATGGGTTATAGCCTGCGGCCGTATAGGAATTGGTCTTATTATAATTCATGACTGGGAAAGCCTTGAGATAAACTTTCTTGACATTCAATCCTGCTTGGGGTACAATTTCGCTCACCCTCCAAAAGGGCCTGTAGCGCAGTTGGGAGCGCGCATCAATCGCACTGATGAGGTCGAGGGTTCGAATCCCTCCAGGTCCACTGGCTTGACGGACCTGAGCGACAAGTTTTTTGTTTTGCGTTTTACATTTGAATGGGCCCATAGCGCAGTTGGGAGCGCGTCTCAATGGCATTGAGAAGGTCGAGAGTTCGAATCTCTCTGGGTCCACTTTTTACCTCACTCAGGGTATAATAACTCTGGGTGAATTTTTAAAAATTGAAGATCATAATATTGCGGCAGGAGTAGTAGATCATCCGGCAGCGAGCCAGGAGTGAGAGGTGTGAGCCTGGCAAGGTGCATCCGGAGCACACCCGGGTCGAACTCGCCTGCCAGACCAAAGCAGAAGCGGTGAAAACCAGTAGTCGCTTCCGGGAAGGCCCGTTACAGCCAACCAGAGCGGTCCGGTTGCCCCGGACAAGCAGGGTGGTACCGCGGAGTCTTCCTTCGTCCCTGATTGGACGAAGGAATTTTTATTTTATGGATTTGAGTTGAACGAAAAAGCACTTTCGCAAAAATGCGTGAGGAGTCTGGAGGAGAAGAAAATATGACAAACATACCTTTTTATGATCCATCCGAAATTGAGCCGCGCTGGCAGGAAAAATGGGAGCGGGAAGGACTTTATCACGCCGATATTGACCCGTCAAAGCCCAAGCATTATGCGCTCACCATGCTCCCATACCCATCCGGTGATTTGCATATCGGTCATTGGTATGCGATGACCCCGCCGGATGCCAGGGCGCGTTTTAAACGGATGCAGGGCTACAATGTGATGTTCCCCATGGGTTTTGATGCTTTTGGGCTGCCGGCTGAAAATGCAGCTATAAAACATAATATCCATCCCAAGAAGTGGACTTACAAGAATATCGGCCGCATGGAGAAACAAATGCGCAGCATGGGAGCCATGTTTGACTGGCGCAGGGAAGCCATCAGTGCGGATCCCAAATACTATAAGTGGACACAATGGTTTTTTATTCAATTGTTCAAGAATGACCTTGCCTATCGGAAGATGTCGCCGGTGGATTGGTGTCCGCATTGCAATACAACCCTGGCGCGCGAACAGGTGTGGGGGGAGGATCGGCACTGCGAACGCTGCGGCACACCGGTGATCAAGAAAAATCTCGATCAATGGTTCTTCAGAACCACCCGTTATGCCGAAGAATTGCTCAATTACGATGCCATCGACTGGCCGGATGTTGTGCGCGTGCTGCAGACAAACTGGATCGGCCGTTCTGAAGGCGCATCGGTAGTGTTCAAAACCGAGAAGGGTGCGGAAATTGAAGTATTTACGACCCGGCCTGATACGTTGTGGGGAGCTACATTCATGGTGCTTGCTCCGGAACATCCGCTGGTTGATGAATTGACTTCCCCCGCTCAACGCCCGGCGGTGGGTGAATATAAAGCCCAGGCTATGCGGCAGTCGGACATCCAGCGTGAATCAACCGATAAGGAAAAAACCGGTGTGTTTACCGGCGGATATGCCATCAATCCTGTTAATGGTGAGCGGATTCCGGTCTGGATTGCCGACTATGTGCTGATGACTTACGGTACTGGTGCCATTATGGCCGTACCTGCACATGATCAACGCGACTTTGAATTTGCCAAAAAATTTGGGATCGAGATTCGTGTGGTTGTGCAGCCTGCGGATATGCCTGAAATCAAGGCAGAAAAGATGACTGAGTCTGTGCCGGCTTTTGGCACGTTGGTCAACTCTGGCCCTTTGACCGGTACTCCCGGTGACCATTCCTTCGATGCTGCCATCGATTTTGTAGAAAAACGTGGGACTGGTAAACGTACAATCACCTATCGTTTACGCGACTGGTTGATCTCGCGCCAGCGTTATTGGGGCGCTCCCATTCCCATGGTGCATTGCCCTCACTGCGGTATCGTACCGTTGCCGGAAGATGAGTTGCCCTTGCTGCTGCCCGATGATGTGGAATGGCGCCCAACCGGTGAAAGCCCGCTTAAACTGCACCCCACCTGGCGTTTTACCACCTGCCCGGTTTGCGGAGAGCCCGCCGAACGGGACACAGATACCATGGATACCTTTATGTGTTCATCCTGGTATCATCTGCGCTATTTGAGCCCCAATTACGACAAGGGCCCGTTTGACCCGCAGGAATACGACTATTGGATGCCTGTTGATTCTTATACCGGCGGCATCGAGCATGCCACCATGCATCTCATCTATACCCGCTTTTTCCATAAGGCTTGCCGCGATATGGGCATCACACGCGGATCTGAACCCATGATCCATTATCGCAACCAGGGGATGATATTGGGTGAAGATTCCGAAAAGATGTCAAAAAGCCGCGGGAACGTGATCGCGCCGGATGCCCTGGTCAAAGCCTATGGCGCTGATGCGGTTCGTGCCTACCTGGTTTTCTTTGCACGCTGGAAGCAGGGTGGCCCGTGGAGCAGTACCGGCATCGATGGCGTCTCAAGATGGTTGCGGCGTGTCTGGGCTACCATCCTTGAGCCGGCTGCAACCGGCAAACCGGATGCCTCTTCAAGAAAAGCTCTGCGCCGAAAACTGCATCAGACTATTCAAAGTGTGGGCCAGGATTACGAAAATTTTGAAATGAACACCATCATCTCTTCCTTGATGGAACTGATGAACGATCTGACCAAATACAAGCAGGAGGGAGGGTTTGGAACACCGGAATGGGATGAAACGGTCAAAAATTACCTGCTCCTGTTGGCCCCCATCTGCCCCCACATCACCGAGGAACTCTGGTCATTGACCGGGCGGAAATATTCCATTCATACCCAAGTCTGGCCAAAAGTGGATGAAACAGCCCTGCAGGTGGATGAAATGGAGCTGGGTATCCAGGTGAACGGTAAACTTCGTGACCATATCACCGTCGCGGTGGATCTGGATGAGAAAACCATCAAACAAATCGCCGTCCAACGTGAGACTGTACTCAAATTCACGAAAGGTAAATCCCCGCACAAGGTGATTTACATCCCCGGCCGTTTGGTGAATATTGTTATTTAGCTGCTGCCGAAAGGAAACCTTATGCCTGTAACCGTTTACCTTCGGAAAGAGAAACATGTCATCGAAGAAACCGGGTTGTCTGTAAATGACCTGTTAAGGAAAATGGATCTTTCGCCGCAGGCCTACCTGGTGGTTCGAAATAAATCGCTGCTGACCGGCAGGGAAATCCTTAAGGACGGGGACGAGGTACGCATCATTGCCGTCATCTCGGGAGGCAATTTGCATTGAAATGCCGGAAGTGCCGTGAAACGGCTGTCATTAATATGGCACAGCACAAACTTGCACTGTGCCGGGAACATTACCTTGAATGGTTCGTTCAGCAAACAGAACGCGCCATTCACAAGTATGCCATGTTCCCAAAACAGGCACGCCTGTTGGCAGCGGTCTCCGGTGGTAAAGATTCCCTTGCGTTGTGGGATGTGCTCAGCAAGCTGGGTTATGCGGTAGATGGCCTTTATATTCATCTTGGCATTCCAGACAACTCTTATTCCGATGAATCCTGCCGCAAGGCAGTCCAGTTTGCCGAACAACATGGATTGAATCTAACGGTTGTGAATCTAAAGGAACAATATGGTTCTTCTGTGATCGAACTGGCCGGGCGCTCACGCCGCGGCCAGTTGCGACCCTGCGCGGCCTGCGGGCTGGTAAAACGCTATATCATGAACCGCACCGGGTTGGATGGCGGTTACGATGTACTGGTGACGGGTCACAATCTGGACGATGAGGCTGCTGTACTGCTGGGCAATACTCTTCATTGGTCAAAAGAACTGTTGCCCCGCCAGTCACCGGTTCTGGTTGGCATGGACGGTTTTATCCGCAAGGCTAAACCAATCTGCCGTTTTTATGAGCGTGAAACCGCCGCATATACTTTGCTCGAAGGGATTGATTATGTAGATGAGGAATGCCCTTATGCTTTGGGGGGGACATCTTACCTGTACAAGGATCTTCTTAACCGCCTCGAAGATGAGCAACCGGGCAGCAAGCTGTCATTCTATCAAAATTTCCTCAATGCCCGTGCGGGCGGATTTTTCAATGTTGATGCAGTTGATCGCCCGGTGGAGATGAAAAATTGTATCCACTGCGGGCAGCCAACCTTCACCGAAACCTGTGCATTTTGCCGTCTTGTTTACGAAGAAGAATAGAAGTGCAGTATTTTGCTTAAGGGAGAAAAGCCAGTCACACTTGTTGTCAATGAATAATTGAAGTAACGAATATATCAGTTTATGTCGAACAGGCTACCTTGCTCCGTTGGTAGCCTGTTCTTAACACTGCGCATCCCTGTTGCGCTACGGATTGATTAAATCGACTTCAGCCTGTAAGGTTGTTTTCAGGGTTGAAAATTCGATCCCCTGACTGGTGGCGTAGTCTTTGATCACTATGGCGGGTGCAGGCATTGAACTTCCCAGTATTTCCTCTATTGCTCCCTGGGTTACTCCCCAATCCAGCAGATCCTGAAAAGTGGTTTTCCCGCTTATCGTCCCATCTACTATTACGTGTTCGGTGGCGAGAGGTGTTGGTTCTGATACAAATTTAGTTGAAGAAGCAGGCGTATCCGTTGCATTCAATTCAATTATATGGGTTTCCAGATAGGCAGCCTGTTCAGTGGTCATATTTCCTTTTTCGACAAGGATGGCTCCCGCTTTCTTTAGTAAATAAGTGTTCTCATTCACCAGATCAATGGGTAAACCTTTATAGAATGCTACAAACAGGCGAACCGAGGAGGTACCAATTTCTTGTGGAGCATCAGCAAATTGGGTTTCGAGATCTTTTAATTCGAAAGTGTTTGCATCTGTATCACGGGGAATTCCAAAGGCTGAAGCCAAATCTTTAATGGGGATTTGGAATAGTGAGGAAATTTCTCCCAACGTATAGGATCCCCGAATATCTGCAGGATTATATTCTCCCGCTTCGTCCCCTTCAAGATAGACTGCCGGTATTTTGGTAGTGGTCGTGCTCCACCAATTCATCATGGAACTAAAGGTAATTCCACCAAACATGAGTGCAAGAACAAGTATTGCAAGGGGTAAAGAGGTGAGTTTCATGATTATTTCCCTCCAAATGCAGAAAAATCAACAGTTGATGCAACGGGACATTTGGCTTCTGACGTACACTCCAGACAACTGATGCATTGGTGATCACGGACGATGGTCTTGTCGGAGACTTTGATATTCATCGGGCAGGTTATATCACAGATGCCATCCAGTTTGCAGGTGGAAGGCACCCTGCGGATACGGAAAATGCGAAACAGGTTGGAGATCCCCAATACTGCACCGTAGGGACAAGCATATTTACACCAGGGTCTTTCGACAAAAAGAGAAGCCAGCAGCACCACACCCAGAACAATCAATCCTGTTATGGCGACTTCATCACTCCAAAAATTGAACAAGGCAAAATACGGATCGATGTTTGAGAATAACAAGGTTCCACTCGCCGCTGTCATATAAATTACCCAGGCCAGTACGATGTAACGCAAATAACGAAGATATCGATCGATTTTTGCCGGAATGAAGTGATTATAACGACGCTTTTTGAACAGTTTACGGCCAATTTTGCCTATCCATTCCTGTATGGTACCAAATGGGCAAATCCAGCCGCAAAAAACCGGGCCAAACAAGATAGCCAAAATAAAACCAATAACCATTAATACGAATGAGGAACTATGAATTTTTTGAACAAAGGTGCCTTCAGTAATGAATTGATAAATACTCACTACGCCGCCGAATGGGCAAACTGCGTGCAGGGAGGCATTCGACAGGATGGGGATTCCAGAATTGTTACCATCTTCGGAAAGAGTATGATTAATTGCTATCAGAGCGATCAGTATAAAAAAGAATATCTGGATTAGCGAGCGTATCCAGATGCGCTGTCTGGTAGATTTTTTCCACCATTTTGTCAGGGATGAATTTTTCATTTGCCAATTTCCTTTTCATAAAAACAGAGTTGGAGCAATTCGATATTGAGATATTAACAAGGAAATTTGAACGAATTGAGTAGAAATTATGTACATTTTGTGAATTTATTGATGGTGGACATAAGCAATTTATTGATAGGTTAAAAGAAAAGAGGTTGCCTGTTATTTGCAGGCAACCTCTGGTTTCAATATCAATTTCGACGAAAACTGGAATGAGTGTATTAGGCAGTCTCCAGATAGCGTGCTACTTCCCAATCCATTACTTTGATGCGGTAGTCATCCCACTCGGCCATTTTGGCGCGCATAAATGCTTCGTACATGGATGGCCCAAGCGCATCCTTTATCACTTTATCTTTTTCCAGTTCCTGCAACGCATCGATCAATGAACCAGGTAATTCAATGATACCTTTCTCGTGTCGTTCCTCAGGTGTCAGTTCATAAATATTGACATGATTCAGCGGTTCAGGTGCAGGGCGATTGCTGTCAACCCCGTCCATGGCGGCGGCAAGCAATACCAGGAAAGTCAAGTATGGATTGCTGGAGGGATCGGGGAAGCGCACTTCGATGCGTGTAGCCTTTTCCATGCCTGGCGTGTAACGCGGGATGCGAACGAGCGCAGAGCGATTGATCTGTGCCCAGCCCACATAGACAGGGGCTTCATAACCCGGTACGAGCCTTTTGTATGAATTGACTGAAGGGGCTGCGATGGCGGTCACTGCGCGCGCATGGCTAAGCGAACCTTCGATAAACTGGTATGCCACCTTGGAAAGATGGTAGCGGTCAGCGGCATCGAAGAATATATTCCTGCCTGCTTCATCCTGGATTGACAGGTGGCAGTGCATACCCGAACCGTTGATGCCAAAGATGGGCTTGGGCATGAAGGAAGCAATCAGTCCATGCTGGGCGGCAATCGCTTTGACGGTGTATTTCATGGTCAGAACATTGTCGGCAGTGCGGAGGGCGTCAGCAAAGCGAAAGTCGATCTCGTGCTGACCCAGTGCCACCTCATGGTGTCCGAATTCCACTTCCAGCCCCATGCTCCTCAAGGCAAGCATCAGTTCGGTGCGTACCCGTACCGCATCATCGTTGGCCGAGAAATCGAAATAACCGCCTACATCAAAGGGAACAGGGTGAATACTGTCGCCATTTTGTTGTTTGAAAAGGAAAAATTCCGGCTCCGGACCCACATTGAGCGTCCAGCCACGTTTTTCTTTCAGGTCTTTCAAGGCCCGTTTCAGGCAGCCGCGTGGATCTCCCGGGAATGGCTGCTGATCTTCCTGATAGATGTCGCAAAAAAAGCGTGCCCGACGCATATCTGGAGGTGACCAGGGCAGCACTGCATAAGTGTCGATATCCAGTTTCAGGTGCATGTCACTTTCCTGGATACGGGAAAACCCCTCAACCGAAGAGCCATCAAACCATACCCCATTGCGGAGAGCATTCTCAAGCTGATTGACGGGTGCATCCACACTTTTTACACTGCCGGTTACATCCGAGAACTGGAAAGACACAAATTTCACCTGGTCTTCCTTGACACGTTCAAGAATCTCTTTAATATCCATACGAAACACTCCTTTAATTAAAGCAATTAAAACAATATCAGGTGCGGTACACCTTATTGGTTGATGATGGGTACCCTTCCTGGTTTGCCGCACATTTCTGTGCTCTGCTTCACTGTGCTGGCCTTATGCCTTCCGTTGCCGGGGGGTTTTCAGCAAGCACTTCGCTGGAAGGAAATCGAAGCCCGTGAACAGGCCTCAGAGGCATCCGCTGATCTCTCGATTTTCTCCTGACAATTCTCCCCTGGTCAGGATTAGCTCTCTCTTTGCAGAGAGGAACCTCCACCTCGTCGTCTGCATAATGATTTTTCTCGTTTTTGAGAAAAATCATTCGCAGATTCAGTCGCTTAATTTCCCGTTATTCAATTGTATTAATAAACATGAGACGCAATTCGCCTCACAATCAAAAATATTACCACATTCAAATACCTGGTGTCAAGATGTCTATACAAATTTCAATAAACCAATTCCTCAGCTTTGACTTTCTCCGAAATTCGTTTTCGGAAAACCCGAAATGTCCATGCATTGTAGATCAGCATGATGGGCAGGAATATTCCGGCAACGATGGTCATCAGACGTAATGCATAGTCCCCCGAGGCCGTATTGTATATGGTCAGGCTCCAGGCCGGATTTGTGCCGGATACCAGCACGCGCGGGAACAAACCTGCCATAAAGAACAGCGCGAATAAAAGGACTGCTGCGGTAGTCAGTACAAATACCCATCCGGATTTTTTAAGCCGGATGATCCAGCCGGTGGTAACCAACAGCACCAGCATGACAATCGCGAGGGCCAGGTTCCAGCCGTTGCCCATAAAATCGGTCGCCGAGTAGGAAGCGATCGTAAATCCGCCAAATGCCACAAATAAAGGCAGCCAGAGTTTGCCGGTCACTTTTTGCGCTTCGCTCTCCAGCTCACCGCTAACCTTTATGGATAGATAAGCCGCTCCATGCAGGGTGAACAACAGCAGCGATACCAATCCACCCAGCAATGCATAGCCGTTCAACAGGTTCCAAAAACCGCCTACATAATTGAGATTTGCATCCAGTGGAACACCACGCACAAAATTGGAGAAGGCCACACCCCACAGGATGGCCGGTACAATGCTTCCGCCGAAGATGGCCCAATCCCAAAATGAACGCCAGGACGGATTTTCGCTTTTATTCCGAAATTCAAATGCCACACCTCTGAAAATGAGCGCGATCAGGATCAGAAAGAGCGGGAGATAGAAACCGCTGAACAGCGTGGCATACCACTCCGGAAACGCAGCAAAAATCGATCCGCCTGCGGCGATCAGCCAAACCTCGTTGCCGTCCCAATGTGGGCCGATGGTGTTGATGATGATCCGCCGCTTCATATCGGTTTTGCCCAGGAATGGCAGGAGAATACCCACCCCAAAATCAAATCCTTCCAGGACAAAATAACCTGCAAATAAAAATGAAATGATGAGAAACCAGACTGTGTTCAGATCCATGATTATTCTCCTGTTTCTTCTTCAGTAACCAGGTTATCAACATTTTCATCGCGTGGGCCCAATTTCGCGAATTTGACAAGCAGATAAACGTCCACCACCAACAGCCCGCCATAGACCACTGTAAAACCAATCAGCGAGATGAGTAATGTGGTGATCGTTTGGTTGGAGACGCCATCGACGGTTTTCAACAGCCCGAACACCACCCACGGCTGCCGGCCCATCTCGGTCAGGATCCAGCCCGAAGAGTTGGACAGGTATGGCAGGATTGCTGCCAATGGAAAGAATTTAAACAGGAACATTTTTTCCAACGGTTTCTTGCGGATGATCTGAACCCCGCTGTAGAACAACAGCAGCAGCAGCAGCAGGCCAACACCTACCATGATCCTGAAGGCATAATTGGTGACATTAATCGGCGGGATGTAGTCACCGGGGCCAAATCTGGCTTCGTAATCCGCCTGGAGCTGATTGATCCCGACCACTTCACCGGTAAAATTCAAATTGACGAGCAGACTGAGACCGTAGGGGATACGGATATCGACGATATTCCGTTTGTTTTCCTGATCCGCGATGGTGAAAAGCGAGAGAGATGCCGGTGCACTGGTTTCCCAGTGTGATTCCGATGCGATCATTTTCATTGGATTGGTATCCATGATCGCCAATGCCTGCTGGTGGCCGATCAGGCCCAGAAAGATCACCGCTGCCAGCCCGATCCAGGTTGCCAGTTTGTATGATTTTTGGAAGCCTTCGACCTCGTTCTTTCGCCACAGGTGATAAGCGCTCACCGCAAATACCAGCAACATCCCAGAAGCCAGAGCCGACGAGACGGTATGCAGAAACTGGAGTGAAAAGTTCCGGTTCGTGATCAGAGCCATAAAATCAGTCATCACCAGCTTCCCATCTTCAATCACATATCCCACCGGATACTGCATAAACTGGTTTGCCATCAGGATCCAGAAAGCTGAAAGCACGGTGGCGATTGCCACCAGCCAGATCGACATGGCATGCAGTTTTTTGGAGATGCGATCCCAACTGAAGTGCCACAGCCCAATAAAGACAGATTCAAGGAAGAAGGCCAGCAGGGTTTCAATGGCAAGCGGCACACCGAAAATCCCGCCTACAAAGCGCGAATACTCCGACCAGTTCATTCCAAATTGAAACTCCTGCACAAGACCGGTCACGACACCCATGGCGAAGTTGATGGTAAACAGCTTGCCCCAGAATTTAGCCATCTTTTTATAGGTTTCATTCCCTGTGCGGACGTAAAGCGTTTCGATAATCGCCACAAACAGGCTCAGCCCAATGGTGATTGGAACAAAAAAGAAGTGGTATATGGTTGTAAGTCCAAACTGGATTCTTGAAAGTGTGATTGGATCCATATCATTCTCCTCTGTGATGAATCTTTGCGAAATAAAGATTTCGGCAATGAATAATCCAATTAATTTTGTAACTCGTATTGGCATCCCCTTACAGATGCGTTACGTTTTCAAGATTGTTTCAGGTTCTGCCTGACATAAGACTGGATTAATTATAACATTCTCGTCACCGTATAGGGTAGGATTTATCGGAATTATCTTCAATGTGATAATTTTGATTGTGCGGTTGCCGACCCGTGATGCCATCCGTCACTCGCAAAATTCTCCTTCACACTGGTATAATCCTTCCTACAATATCGCAATAACCAAGGATTTGCACGAACTATGTTTGCAAAAGTAGAAAGCATTCTCGATCATTACGACGAAATCAACAAACTCCTCGAAGAGGTGGGTGATGATTATCAAAAAGCAGCCGAACTTGCCCGCGAACGCGCTGAACTGGAGGAGATCGTCAAACAGGGGCGTGCGTACAGGCTCAACATCCAACACCGTGCCGACGCTGAAAAGCTGATCGACAGCGACGACGCAGAGCTGCGCGAGCTGGCCGCAATGGATCTGGAAGAAGCCCAGAAAAACATCACCGAGCTTGAAGGTTCACTTAAACGGCTTTTAATCCCGCGTGACCCGCGCGACGAGCGCAACGTCATCATGGAAATCCGAGCCGGCACTGGCGGTGATGAGGCCGCGCTGTTCGCAGCGGAACTCTTCCGCATGTACAACCTGTATGCCGAAAAACAAGGCTGGAGTGTTGAAATTCTATCCGCCAATGAAATTGGCATCGGCGGCTACAAAGAGATCGTCTTCATGGTCAAGGGACGCGGCGCTTATTCAAAGCTCAAGTTTGAAAGCGGTGTGCATCGTGTGCAGCGCATCCCCACCACCGAATCCTCCGGCCGCATCCACACCTCCACCGTCACCGTGGCGGTGCTGGCTGAAGTTCAGGAGGTGGACATCAATATCCCCGAGTCGGACATCCGCATGGACGTCTACAAATCGGCCGGCGCCGGCGGACAGAACGTGCAGAAGAATATGACTGCGGTACGCATCACCCATATTCCGACCGGCATGGTGGTCTCTTGCCAGGATGAGCGTTCGCAGCTTCAGAACCGGCTGCGCGCCATGAGCATTCTGCGGGCCCGCCTGTATGAGATCGAGGCGCAGAAGCTTTCGAATGAACGTGAGGCTGAACGCCGCTCGCAGGTGGGTTCGGGCGAACGTTCGGAAAAGATCCGTACCTATAATTTCCCGCAGTCGCGCGTCACCGACCACCGCATCAATCTGTCCAACTTCAATATCACCGGCGTCATGAACGGCGATATCAATGAGTTTATCGATGAGCTCTCCCTGCGCGAGGAATCGGAGCGGCTGGCGATGTTGGGGACGGAGGATGACGAATAACCGGCAGGGCATAAACCCAAAGGTAAATTCATCGGTCAGCGATTCGGCTGCCGGTGAGGTGACGTTCAAGCCAATCACCCTGGCAGACTGGCTGGCCCGGTCTTCGTTGAGGCTTTCAGCTTCAAATAGCGAACTTGCTTTGCCCAATGCTGTGGCTGATGCCCGGCTGCTGGCCGCAAAAATATTGGGTTTCCCCAAGGCGCACCTGATGGCTCACCCTGAAATGTATATAACGCCTGGTCAGCTTGCAGATCTCGAAGCCAGCCTGGAGCGTCTGCTCGCTGGAGAAGCGCTGCCTTATGTGCTGGGCGAGTGGGAGTTCTACGGTCACAGGTTTACCATTAGTCCCCAAACACTCATACCGCGCCCGGAAACGGAGCTGATCATAGAATGTGTACTTTCCCGGGCGAAAGGCCAGGGAATCAGGCGTGTTGTTGATGTAGGCACCGGTTCGGGCTGCATTGCCGTCACTTTGGCGCTGGCCCTGCCGGACGCGCACATCACCGCAACGGATATTTCGCAAACCGCGTTACAGGTGGCGCAGTCGAACATGTTCCGGTACGGCGTGCAGAGGCAGGTGGATCTTGTGCAAGGCGATTTGCTGGGTGCGTTTACGCCATCATCCTTTGATGTTATTTGCGCCAACCTGCCGTATATCCCTTCGGAACGGCTATCGCATCTGGCCGTAGCGCAGCGGGAACCCCGGCTGGCGCTGGATGGAGGTTTGGACGGGCTTGACCTGATTGCCCGCCTGATCCCGCAAGCTGCCCGGCTGCTGATACCCGGCGGGCTGGCGCTGCTGGAAATCGACGATACCCATACAGAGGCTGTGTTCGAACTGGCAGGGCAGGCCTTCCCCGGCCGCACCCAGGTGTTGAACGATTATCAAGGAAAACCACGCCTGCTCAGGCTGGAAAAATGCGGGGAGCAGGGTTGATGGAACAGAAAAACATGAACACACTTTGCATCCCTTTTGTTGACGAGAGCTCCGTTCAGCAAGCCATCCGGGTGCTGCAAGCCGGCGGCGTGATTGCCTTTCCCACCGATACAGTGTATGGCGTGGGGTCGTCTGCCTTCGATGGGGAGGCTATCGAGCGGTTGTACGTGATCAAGGAACGCTCCAACCTGAAGGCCATCCCGGTCTTGATCGGCTCTGCCGACCAACTGGATCAGGTGACCGCACAGATACCGGAGTATGCCCGCCGGCTGATTGAGCGGCTGTGGCCGGGAGCGCTGACCGTCATCCTGCCCATTCATGCCGGGCTGCCGGCCAGCCTCTCACCGGCGCCCACGGTGGGGGTGCGCATGCCCGACCACGACCTGCTGCGCCGGTTGATCACCCTGGCCGGGCCGCTGGCGGTCACCTCGGCCAACCTGAGCGGGATGCCCAACAGTGTGACGGCGCAGGATGTGCTGGTGCAGATTGGCGGACGCATCGGGCTGCTGCTGGACGGCGGCCCCACGCCGGGCGAGATCCCCTCCACGGTGGTGGACTGCACCGGCGTGAAGGCGCGCGTGCTGAGACAGGGGAGAATTGGCAGAGAGGAGCTGGAGGCTGTGCTGGGGGAGGAGCTGGAGAAATAAAGGGGGAAAACCTGCTCCAGACAAACAATCGATCTTAATCTGTACGTGAAATTTATTCCATAATTTTAAAATTGATCTATAATTAATTTATTCTATTTATTCGGTTGTAATTTTTATTTTTCATTTCAAACCCTTGATGGTTTAAAGGTTCGGCAATGAATTTCTCATAGGAAATGAGAAGGCCTGTTTAGCAAGCCTGTTCGACTTGCTTCTGATTCAAGTCAGGGTAAATATATGCCAGGGTACATTACGCTTAATTGTCCTGCGTGCGGCAAACCGGTGCAATTACATTTGTATAAAAAGCAAATCGTTTGTCCGAATTGCGGGTATGAGATTTTACTTAAAGTGGGGAGTGAAATTTATAAAATCATTTCGGATTTGGCTATTATCAAACTGCCAAACGAATTGGATGCAATGAGGAAGCAACGCAGAGAGCTTGTGGCTTTTATTCAACAATGCGACACGGATGCCAGAACCATCCGCCGGAAGGAAAGAGCTCTGGCTCTGGCTCGATTATGTTTGGTTCTTTTTGCAGCAATGATTGGATTTTATATTTTTTTCAACACCGTTGTAGATATGGAAAAAACGATATTGGTGTGTAATGCCTGCCTGTTCAGGATCGCGAATATCCTGAACGGCTGCCTGAAGAGCCAACCCAGAGGTCAATTGTTTACAGGCCTTTATTATGCTTCCATGATCTGGTTGCTGTTTCTATTTATCGTTTTTGCAATAAGGGCACGGAACCTGCCTGATAAGTATGTGAAAGACGTGTTGAAAGAAAAGCAGGAAGCCATCGAGCAGCTTGTGGAGTTGAAGAAGCAGATCGAGGAAAAGGAACTGCTGCTGGAGGAATATCGCACCGCGATGATGATTATGTAGGGGAGGGGATAAGTTTTATTACATTTAGTGGAGTTATAGAAAAGAAATTGGTGATTGATCATGCAAAATATCTATTCATCTGATGCACCCATATTAGATCCAGAAATGGATCAATTTGGTAGATACCCATTTGCTCAAAGAATTTCTCAAACAATTATTTCTCGCCAAGAAGCCAGTTGCCTGGTTCTAGCAATCTATGGAAAATGGGGTGAAGGCAAAACAACGGTTTTAAATTTTATTGAAAATGGCCTAAGAGAAGAATCGCGAATTGTACCTATACAGTTTAATCCTTGGCGGTATCTTTCAGAACAAGAATTAATTTCGAGTTTTTATTCGACATTAGCAGAAAATTTAGGGAGATCATTATCCAATTCAAAAGAAAAAGTCGGCGATTGGATTCAAGAATATTTAACAGCACCTGCTGCAATTTTTGATCGTAGTGTTGCTGCTAAAGAATTTGGCTATCTATTATCAAAAGTACAACTTGAGGAACTTCGAGATCGTATCTGCAAAATTTTGAGAGAAGAAAATAAAACAGTTGTTGTGTTAATAGATGATATCGATCGATTGGATAAAATTGAAATACATTCTATATTTCGTTTGGTCAAGCTTTCAGCAAATTTTGAAAAATTAGTTTATATTTTAGCTTTTGATGATGAGATGGTGGCTGATGCTTTACAGGAAAAATATGGAACAAATAATACTGATGCTGGAAAAAAATTCTTGGAAAAAATTATCCAAGTTCCACTAAATCTACCCATTATAGAACATCAAAGTTTAAGGAATTTTTGTTTCAAGGGTATAGATGAAGCATTGAAGCAAGCTAATATTGAATTATCTGTGGATGATGTACATCATTTTGTGTCGGGTTTTAGTAGTGGTATTGAGATTCAATTAAAAACGCCACGAATGGCAATCAGATATATTAATGCTTTAAAATTTTCATTGTCTATGGTTAGAGGAGAAGTCAATATTGTTGATTTTCTGCTTATTGAAGCAATTCGTGTTTTCTATCCTGATATTTATAGTTTTATCTGCAATAGCCAAGAAGTATTTCTTGGAAAATCGTTAGAATTTTATGATTCGTCACAAGTAGAAAAGGATAAATTGCGCAAGATTGTTGATAAAATATTTATTGATGTACCAGAAGCGGTTCAAGGATCGATAAAGGGTTTATTAATTTCATTATTTCCTAGATTGCAATCAATTTATGGAAATACTTCTTATCTTTCAGAATGGGATAAAAGATGGGAAACGGAGAAGCGAATTTGTTCGGATAGATATATTAAACGATATTTTTCATATTCCCTTCCCATTAATGATATTTCGGATCAGGAAATTGAAGCAATTATTTCCTTATTAAATACTGCTTCACAAGAAGAAATTATTAATAGCATAAACACATTAATAACTCCACAAAATTCAGAAGCCTTGATATCTAAATTACTGATATTTACTGAAAATTTACCATCAGATTCGTCAAAACAACTTGCATTAGCACTTTCTAATTTTGGTACCAAATTACCTAATCCTAAACAATTTTCCGAATTTAATACGCCATTTTCCAGAGGCGCGATGTTGATTTCTCATCTTGTCGAGAATATAACTCCGAAGGAAGAACGATTTGAATTCGTAAACCAAATAATTGAGAAAAGTCAACCACTAACTTTTGCTAGCGAAATTATTAGTTGGTTACGAACTGATAATAGTCGATATCCAAATGCTTTTTCTGGAAGTGAGAAAGATGAATTAGCTAATGATTTAGCTAAAAGAATTGAGAAAGAAGCCAATAACGGCTTATCAATATTTGATGAATTTCCACGACAAGCACCGTTATTAATGACATATTGGAGTACAAGGGTTTCTAGCGAACGAGCAAACCACTATCTGCAGAATTTTATTGAGGGGAATGCTAAAAATATAGCGAAGGTTTTATCTAGTTATCTTCCTACAACTTACACTTTAATGACAACTGATGCACCTCATCTGGGTGATTTTGAGAGAGATCAATATAATTCCTTAATTAAAGCTTTTGATCCTACTATTATTTATAATGAGTTACAGAGAATATATAGTAACAGTTTGTTTAGTGAAGAATATCCTTTAAATGAATTTGAAGATGTGAATATAAGAATTGCTAGCCAGTTCATGTGGTTACATAAATATGTTGAATCTCAGTCTTCCGAAGAAAGCGCTACTAAAGATACCCATGCTAAGTAGGGTGCGTTCGGTTGCGGAACGTCTTCGTTCCGAGAACGCACCATTCCCTTATATTGAACCTCCGGCCTCTTGCACCCCATGCAAGCGTGCTAACCGATCTATACTATTCCTCTATTAGGAGCTTGCCTTTATTCTAGCATAAAGAGCACACGACTGAAAATTGTGGTGTCATTAATCAAAACAAAGATCCGAACTCAGATCATATACTTCGGAGGTATACGTTCTATCCATTGAACTACGAGGACATAACGCTAAATTCCCCAACTCCTGTCTTATCCTTGAAAAGGTTACGGACTAACCATTCGTTAAGAATCATGCTCGCTTTGGGGATGCGAATGGTATGTATGCTATTAATTATCCTGCTCTCACGGTTGACATCTGTATGATCTGGGGGTTCTACTTGCCTGAGAGTACACGGTTCACAACCGTGAGGTCGGCGGTTCAAATCCACCCACCCCAACATGACAGGCTTTAAAGAGACCTTTTTCACTGCGGGAGGAATATTAATTGAAATGTGAAGACAAGCGTACATTATGGGACAAGTCAGAAGTGATAGTAGGGTGCGTTCGGTTGCGGAACGTCTTCGTTCCGAGAACGCACCATTCCCTTATTCGTCATATTTCACATCAAAATGATTTGTCTCATCAGGTTCCCATTCGGGCAGGTAATATCCCTTACGAACATAATCATGAAAGCTTGACCATGGCCAATCGGTAACGCGCTCAACCATTCCATGCTTCACAGGGTTGTAATGAATATACTCGATATGATGATACAAATCTTCTTCATCGCGTATCATGTGCTCCCAGAAACGACGCTGCCAGATCGCTGCTTCTCCCCGCTTTTGTCTTGATTCATTCCGCATTTCGCCAGGTCCAATGATCCGCAGATATTGCATTGTGAATGATTTCTTTATTTCTTTCCAGCGTAAAGAATAATCTGTGTCCGATTCCGGAAGTGTCCATATACAATGGATATGTTCCGGAAGAAGACAAATGGCATCTGTTGTGAATGGGTGACGTTTGCAAACTTTTATCCAGGCTGAGTGTAGTAAGGATCTGGATGTTTCATTCGCAAGAATTGGTATCCGGTCGAATGTGACAACCGTAAAGAAATATGTTCTGCCAAAAAATGCTCTTCTATAATCAGGCATATTGGATATTATACAAAGGATTAAAAATAGTGCAGATGGGGAGAATTACGCAAATGGTTTTTAGTATTTGGTGCGTTCAAAGTTCGAACACACCCTACGATAATCAGGCATATTCGAAATTATACAGAAAGATCAAAAATGTTGGATGTGAACGAATATTTACGGAAATGGTTGTATGGTATTTGGTGCGTTCAAAGTTCGAACGCACCCTACGATAATCAAGCTTATTGGAAATTATTCAGGGAGAGTAAAAATCATGTTTGTGAGGAGATTAACGGAAATGGTGATTGAATGTTCGGTGCGTTCTCGGAACGAAGACGTTCCGCAACCGAACGCACCCTACGAATATTCATTGAGTTAACTAATTTCTCAAAAAAGTGAGACAATCGTAGATTGATACATATAACATCGATAAGAGGAGTAGATGAAACCTTTCTATCGTATTTCATTGCTTATTACGCTGATCTTTTCATTCTCTGCATGCATCCCACAGCCGACCGCATTACCCTCCACTGAGACTTCAACCGGTGACCAGCTTGCTTTCACGGCATTAACCGCTTTCCTCGATGCTTTGCACAACGGTCGATACGCCGAGGCGGCCGGGTTGTATGCCGGCAGTTATGAAGTCTTGCAGGGCTATAACTCCGGCATCGACCCTGATGACTATGCTTCTTTATTGCAAAGCGCCTGCACTATCAATGGCTTTCAGTGCCTGCGGGTGAAAAGCGCCAATCTGGAGGAGAAAGTCTCCGATAAGGAGTACGTCTTCGAGATCGAATTCCTGAACGCCGACGATTCCCTCTTTGTGCGCGGCGCCTGCTGCGGCGGCAATGAGACGGATTCTCCACCGCAGTCTGTGTTCTATTGTAGGGTAGCAAAACTGGAAAACGGCGAGTTTAGGGTAGTGGATCTGCCGCCGTATGCTCCCTGATGGATGGCAGAGAAAATCAGCATGCAGTTGCAAGCTTTTGGAAAAATTTACCCGGGGATAAAGGGGTGGGGTGAAAAATTGGAAGAAACGGTTACAATTTGGGAGTCAAATCAGAAAAAAGTTTATTGTTACCAAGGAGCCCTATCCATGTTGTCACCACGCAAGAAAATATCGTTCTTATATCCACAACCCACACCCATCGACTATTTGCCCACGTTATCCAGGGAATTGGGTGTTGAGCTGTACATGAAACGGGATGACCTCACCCCGTTCGGCGCAGGCGGGAACAAGCTCCGCAAGCTTGAATATCTGCTTTACGATGCCCTCCAGCAGGGCGCCACCACGCTGCTGACCGTCGGAGGGGCGCAGACCAATCACGGACGGCTGACCGCCGCTGTTGCCGCCAAATACGGCCTGAAATGCGTCATTGTCTGCATCGACGACTACCCCGGCGAGATCAGTGCCAATCTGCTCCTGGATACCATCATGGATGCGGAAGTGGTTCTCAAAAAGAATGACGGGCGTGACAGTTCCGTTCAGTATGCTGAAACCGTCGCAGCCGTCAATGCCCGCCATGAAGCCGCGGGCGAGGTGGTATACGAAATACCGGTGGGCGGCTCCAATACCATCGGCATGCTGGGCTACTATGAGTGCGCCGAAGAAATGACGGCTCAAGCCAAAGCGATGGGGCTTGATGACGCAACGGTCATCACCGGCGTGGGCAGTATGGGGACGTACCTGGGGCTTTACTGCGGGCTGAAAAATGAAGGCTCTCCTTTGTCGCTGACGGGCATTGCCATCTCTCCCTTCACGGAAGAGAAAGAGAGACGCATTATCGAAATCTTTAACCAGGCAAAGCAGGATTACCAGTTCACAATCAGCGCATCCCGTCAGGATTTCCACATCGAGACCGGTTATACAAGAGGCGCTTACAATAACCCCGATCCGGTTGTACGCAGTGCGATCTACCGCATGGCACGCGCAGAAGCCATCATCCTGGATCCCTGTTATACGGGTAAAGTCTTTGCCGGAATTTTGGACATGCTGGCGGAAGGCAAGATCCATAAAGGTGAAAAACTCATCATGCTGCATACAGGCGGTTTGCCGGGTATCTATACCAGGCACCATCGAATAGAATTCGAAAAAGAGCTGATGGACCATGTCACGATCATCGATTAACTATCGTTGATCAGGTTCGGTAATATAGATAAACCATCACATCCCAAAAACACGAAGAGCTGTCTCAAAAGTCAAATTCAAACTTTTGAGTGTTGATTCTTTATTTCTGTGAGGTTTTTGAGCCGCAATTCGGCTCAAAAACCTCACAGAAATGGGGGATAGATGGGAAATAAGGGATTCCACATTTTGGCATAAAAATAGACCATCAATGGAAATAAAAAAAATGGCTGTCTACTTTTGAGACAGCCACTTTCTTTACCGATAATCCTGCCAGCTTCTACGGCAAGCTGTGAACGTGCCGCAGCTCCCTGATCTCTTTTTTCGACAGGTTAAGGAAAATCGCATCGCTTGTGAAATGGTCGATGGCCGTAACGGGAACGTTCACCTCCCTTGGGCCCAACAATGAACCTTCATTAACCACAAAATGGGTGATGCTTGTGGTATTGGGATCGATCAGCATTCTTTCCAGCTTTCCTACGCGCCCGTCCGATGCCTCGATATAAGTGTTTTGATCGAAGGACAGCTTGCCCTTTGGAATCGATTTGTTCTCGATCACGATTTGCCGCGTGACAGGGTAGCTATAATAAGTCCCCTTTTCACCGTGAACCACGTTATCCATGTGTCGCATGACGACATCCCGTTCGCAAAATATTTCAAATCCTGACAGGTCGTCTTTGTTGCAGCATAAACTGATCGTGTTCTCCCCTGTGCCTGAAATCATCCCTATCGGGACGAGCCGCTCAATTTGCTCCTTGGTCCTTTCTTTTACCACCAGGTGGGTCACCCGCTGGTCTTTTGGATCGATGATCAATTCCTGTGACTGCCCGCATTCACCATCCAGGCAGCTCACCTGTGCATTTAACGGTATTTGAATATGAATTTCCATTTACTTTCCCCTGTTCCAGTTTCTAAAATAAAACTTGATCAAGACGACACCAGATATTCTCCAACAACAGAATTACTCTCAACTCTTTACTTCTATACCTACTTATAGAACACGATGATTAATTTATGCTGAATTTATTCTAACAATATCATGAGATTATTCAGAATTTCCGGAATTGGGCAAAAAAGTGGATGCAGATGTTGCATGTTGCACGGTTCGGGTCCGTGAGGCCGGCGGTTCAAATTGGATGGAATTGTGAATGCTCCAGGTAAAGCTGCATGTTTTTGATGGCAAGCCTGCTACAGAAAACGTCCATCAGGGAAGAAACCTGAAGAAAATTGCCGCAGATTATGCAACGTCCTGGGGCAATGAGCGGGTATAATCAACCCACTAAATCATTGTCTCATAAACGTCTACCAAGAGGTATCCATGCCGGGTTTTACGCCAGGGCGGCGTTGGCAGCCAGCCTATTATCCGTTTCATAGAAGTTCGCTCCCGCAAAGCATTATGGTCGCGGTTGAACGGACTGTTAAAGGAGCACTGTTTGGCTGCCGGATGTGCGGAAACTGCCTGCTGCAGGAAACTGCCTTTATTTGCCCCATGGAGTGCCCCAAAGGGTTGCGGAACGGCCCCTGCGGAGGTTCCACACCTGAACACTGTTACGTTGACCCAACCCGACCCTGCATCTGGTACAAAATTTACGAACGCGCAGAAAAGATGGGACGCTCCGGGCGCCTGCTCGAAATTTTTCCCCCGCTCGATTGGGACAAAGTGGGTGCTGATCAATGGTTCGGCGTGATTGGCGCGTGGAATAAAAAGGGAGGGCTGAAAGCCACGTTGAGTCTGCTCAAGGCGCCGGCTGAAGAGCGCAAGCAGGCTTACGAGCGTTTTCTGTATGATCTCCGCCAGCCTTCCTGGTGGCAGGGTGACGCACTCGCTCATGTTTCTTCACGATCGGAACCGGCATCTTCTTTGCAGGAAAAACTGTGCCTGGGTCAATTTGTTGTCACCGCTGAAGTCTCCCCGCCAATTTCTGCTTCACCCGATGAGTTTGTTAAAAAGCTCATGTTGTTGAATGACACTATTGATGCCGTCAATTTTACCGACAATCCATCGGCTACCTCAAGAATGTCACCGCTGGCCTGTTCCGTGCTGTGTTTGCAAAATGGGCTCGAACCCATCATGCAGATTGCCGCACGGGATTACAACCGCATGGGCGTTCAATCCACCGTACTGGGGGCTTCCGCCCTGGGTATCCGCAATATTCTTTGCCTGACCGGCGATCATTCAAGTCTGGGGCCGCAACCCCACAGCCGGATGGATATCTGGGATATTGACTCAATCCAATTAATCTGGATGCTGCGAAGGATGCGGGATGAAGGCCATTTTTTGGATGAACGCGAAATAAAATTTCCCCCTTCCATCTTCATCGGGGCAGCCGGCTCGCCCAACTCCTCCACGTTATCTATTCAAGTCCAGCGGGAAACAAAGAAGATCAACGCAGGTGCGCAGTTCTTCCAGACAAATTTAATTTACGATGTTGACCTTTTTGAGCAGTACCTGGCGCTGTTGGACCGATCCGGTTTGCTGGGGCAGGTGTATATTCTGGCGGGAGTTGCCCCGATTCGCAGCGTCAAGGCAGCCTACATGATGAACAAGGTGCCTGGAGTCCATATACCAGAAACGATCATCAAACGGATGGAATCAGCCAAAGACCCGAAAGAAGAAGGCGTTCAGGTGGCGATGGAGATCATTGAGAAAGTCAAGAAATTCCGGGGTGTTAATGGATTTCACTTCATGGCCGTGGGATGGGAATCCATTGTTCCGCGATTGATTCTCGAGAGCGGGCTCCAGGATCTTCGGTTGAGGCGCACAGCAGCCGGGAATCTGTCCACCGGTTAACCATTCACGCCATTCCCGGCATGATTCCAGGGGGTTGGAAAAATTCCATGTGAAAGAAATCTTCACGGCCTCCTCCGCAGGCGTTTATCTTTTTCTTCTATCCTTTCCTTCTCCACCACCAGACTCCCAGACCCAGCAGAATCGCCGCTCCGGCAGCGATGATTGCAGCTACCAAGCCACTCCCTGGCTCGTCATCAACAACCGGCGACTCCATCACAGCCGGTGCCGGGGTGGGGGCATCCACCTCCTCTTGCACCGGCTGCGAGGTCGGATCGGGGTCTACACTTTCCGGCACTGTAAAACCCGCGCTGCTCTCGCCATCAGTGACGATCTCATACGCCTGTCCGTCGATGACCAGGATCACCCGCTCGCCCAGGGCCAGCGCAGCAGCCACGTCCTCTCGTGAGCCGGCCAGCGCAAAGTATTCATCCGATAGAAACACAGCCTTCCGGGTTTCCATGCTGTCGGGGTCGTAGGCGGTGTCGATCCACACGCCGTCACTCAGCAAAAAGGTGCGTGACCAGACGGTTTTCACCACGCCACTGCCGGAAACCATTGGAGCGATCTCGGCCTGGGCAAGCTGTCCTTCTTGATCGGCTTTCTCCACCGCCTGCTGCCCGCTGACCACATTGGGGGCGGCCATCGACTGCTGGTAGGCGTCACGCGCCAGATCTTCCTGCCCGGCTGCCCCCAATGCTGAAGGCTCGGTCACCAGGTAGGAAGTGTACTCGGTGACAATCCCGTAACGGATGCTGAGTGCCACAATCTGATCGATGGTTTCCTGGTCGGGGCCGTGCAGCCTGACCTGGCTGAGCAGGTACCCGATCTTGCGGGCAGCCCACAGGCGCGGCAGGCCGGACAGGGTGACATCCTCACTACGGGTGTCCTTGCCGAATTTCTGATCCTCGAAGGCAAAGGTCTGCTTCTCACCGTTTACCTCGCCGGTCAGGGTGATGTCTGTCTCACCGCCCTTGCGGTAGCGGCCGGTCACAATCACCTGCACGCCGGCGAACAAATCAGGCAGCGGCTGGGGGTACACATCATAGACGGCCAGATCACCAAAATCAAGCTCGATGTTGGTCAAAACGGGTGTGCTGATGCGGGCGAAAAAGCCTGACAGCACCTCGTCCAGCGGCTCGCCCGGCTGAACATAGCTGCTCAGGCCGTGATGTTCCTGGCTGAGCGAATCGAGCAGAAAGGTATCGACATCATAACCCACGCCAAAGGCAAACAGACGGATGCTGTTGGTGGCCTGGCGCTCGAAATTGTCCAGAATTTGCGCACTCTCTACTACGCCCTCGGTGGGCAGCCCGTCGGTCAGGAAGATCAGGTAGGCAGGCCGTTCGGGGTCGGCGATGGCTGCCGTTTCGAGCAGAGCGCGGTTGATATCGGTGCTGCCGGCTGCACTCATGCGCCCAACCCATTTGACGGCGTCATCCGCATCCGAAGCGGGTGACAGGCCATGCGCATAGGTTTCGATGCCGGTGCTGAAGACAGTCAGATAGAAGCGATCCTGCGGGTTGAGATGCTCCAGAATATAGACCAGGGCGGCCTGGGCCTGCTGGAATTTCTCACCTTCCATGCTGCCGGAGCGGTCGAGCACCAGCAGTACGTCTTTGGCACTGACTTCGGCTTCCTCTTCCGGCTGCGGTGCCAGCATCAGCATGAAAAATCCGTCCGGGTCAAGCTTGTCATCGGGGTCACGGTAGGTGAGCAGGTGCAAGGCCTGGCTCTCGCCGGTGGAATAGTACAGGGCGAAATCCTTGTCCGGGGTCACATCCTCGTCCTCGTAGCCTGCTTTCACGCGATTTTCGTCTTGGCGCACGATATCCACCGTATGGGTGGGTGAATATACTGCCCGGATGGGCTGTTTGCTGCGGATATCCACACTGACTTTGACGCTTTCCAGCGGCTGGGAAGAGAACTTCTCGGTACCCAGCGGGTAAGTGTAGCGGATCAGACCGTTATCGGCTGTCAGCGCCTGGGTGTATTCCAGCTCGATGCGGCGTTCATCAGCGGGCTGGATGGGGAAGATGCTGGCTTGCAGCGCCCCGCGGCCGGCGTATTCCAGCAGGGCAGGATCTCGCATTTGGCGCACGATCTTCTCGTAAGTCTGGCGGGCTTGTGCGGCATCCAGCACTTTGCCTTCCACCGGCTCACCGTCGATCCACAAGGTAAAGCTGCTGACGGCGGCGTCTTCCGGCAGGGGGAAGATATAGGTACCTTCGATGGCCCAATCGTTGGGGTTGTAAAAGACCTGGTCTACATGGGTGGTGGCGATCTGCTCATCGATGGTCACCGTCACGTGGTGATAGCGGATTTCGAGCTGCTGCATGGGCGGCATGATTGGGTCGGGAGGCGGGTGGGGGATGATGATACCATCCGCCTGTACCGTGCCGGCCAGCATGGCAGCCATCACAAGACTGAGCAAAAGTGGGAACAGGAAACGGGTTTTCATGGCTTCCTCCTGGGATTATACGGGTTCGTTATGTCATTAACGTCAGCTAGCGGGGGGAAGTTCCCGTAGGTCATTCGTTGTATAGGATGGACGATTTTGGTCAGGGAGTAAACCCTGCCCGTACCAGGCCGCCTTGGAAAATATTGTAGGGGCACCCTTTTGCAGATGCCCTGCCCCGATATTCTTTACCTGCCGGCGGATGTATCATGCAGAAACCGGTAATACCCGTCCAATTCCATGAGACTGGCGTGTGTCCCCCGCTCAATGACCCGCCCCTCACGCAGGACGAGTATCTCACCCATGTTTTCCATCCGCACCAGATTATGCATGATCCACACAGTTGACCGCCCTTTAAGGGTCTTTTCCAGCATGTCCAATACCTGCTGCTCACCGGCGGGGTCCAGGTGAACGGTTGGCTCATCCAGCAACCAGATGGGCCGGTTTTGCAGCAGAGCCCGGGCGATCATCAGGCGCTGCTTTTCTCCGCCGCTGATCTTCAGTCCCTCGCCCAACCAGGTGTTCAACCCGTCGGGAAGTGTGTCCAGCCATTCGCCAAGCTGGGCCTGCTCCAAGGCTCGAATGAGCTGTCCATCCTCAGCGTCCGGCTGCGCGATCAGCAGGTTTTGGCGCAGCGTCCGCCCGAACAGCCAGCCGCGCTGGGAAACAGTACTGAACAGATGGCGTACATCGGTCGTCTGGTATTGGTGGATATCTTCCCCCCCCAAAAATATTGTCCCCGGGGGAGCATCCCACAGCCGCAGCAGCAGGTTGATTAGGGTCGATTTGCCCGCGCCGGATGGCCCCACAATCGCCAGTTGTTTTCCGGGAGACAGTTCAAAGGAAATATCCTGCAAAACTTCGGTATCCTCGGATGGGTACTCAAAATCCAGATGACTGACGGTGATCGAGACCGAACCAGATGGCAGGGGGAGTGCATCCGTTGGATCCTGGACGGCAGGTGGGATAGTTTCCAGGCTGAACAGCCGGTTGGAAGCCTGCAGGCTGAGATCCAGGTTTTGCGTTGCCAATCCCAACGGCGCGACGGCCTCAAAACTGGCCAATGCCAGCAGCACCACCACAGCCAGCAGAACCCCCTCCAACTGGCCATTCACCACCAATGGAATGGCGACAATCAGCACCAGAAAAGCCGTCAGATTCGGCAGCAAGGTGTTGAGCGCTTCAGACAGTCCCTCCCTGCGCGCCAGATTGATTTGCGTGGTCTCGAATTGTTGTTGGAGCTTCTTGAATTGATCCAACCTGTTAGCTTGCATACCGTAAACCAGCAGATCCCTCTGCCCCTGAATATTTTGGCTGATTGCCGCACTAAGCTGACCGCGTAATGCCGGCAGGGTTGTGCGGGATTTTCTGCTTGCCAGCCGGGAGATCAATGGAACCAGCAGACCGTTTGCCAGCAGACCTGACACCAATACCCAGGCCAGTTGTGTGCTGAACCTGCCGGTGAACAGCCCCATCCCGACGGTGACCAAACCGGCTGTCACCACCGGTGAGACCACCCGCACGAAGAAATTTTCCAACAAATCCACGTCGGCTGTGGCACGGCTCAGTAAATCGCCGCTGTCAAACTGCAACACGGCAGCCGGCCAGATCCTTTCGAGGGTATCGTACACCCGGCGGCGCAGCCCGGATAACAGTCTCAGGTTGACATCGTGCGAGGTTAGTCTTTCCAGGTAACGGAACACGCCCCGGCTGATACCAAAAAACCGAACCCCCACGATGGACACTTGCAATACCGCAATGGAGGGCTGCAGGGCGGCGCGGGAGATGAGCCAGGCTGACGTTCCCATCAACCCGATACCGCTGGTGATGGTGGCAAACCCGAACAGGATGGAAAGAACCACCTGGCCGCGAAATTTTCCCAGCAATCCAAGCAGGCGAAACACATCCTTCGCGTCGCATTTCATGCGATGTCTCCATCTGTTTGAGGATCCGGTTTTCGCCAAAACGGGGTGTCGCCGGATGACAGATTGGTGAGGGTTGGGTTGTATTGCTCACCCTGCATATCCACCGGCTGCCCGGTTCTCGTCAGGATACGGCCCTCTTCCAGCACCAGCACCTGGTCAGCCCAAGCCAGCATTTGGGAATGATGGGCAATAATCAGTGTTGTACGTCCTTTGGACAGTTCGCGGATCGATTTCTGGATGGCATCGGCATTTTGGGCATCGATATAGGTTGAGGGTTCGTCCAGCAGTAAAAGCGGGGCATCACGATAAAAGGCACGCGCCAGAGCCAGGCGCTGAGCCTGCCCGCCGCTCAAACGGACTCCTCTTTCACCGGTGTGTGTTTCATATTTATCCGGCAGGCTTTCGATAAATTCGTCCAGACGTGCCAGCCGGGCTGCCCGGCGAACGCGTTCCATGTCCGGCTTTACGCCCATGGCAATATTGGCGGTGATGGTCGAATTAAGCAAAAAGGGTGATTGGGGCACCCAGGCAATCCATTTACGCCAATCCTCAGGGTTGACCATCTGGATGGATTGTCCGTCCAGCGTGATGACGCCCTGATCCGGCTCGATAAAGCGCAGCAGCAGGTTGAAGAGGGTTGATTTTCCCGCCCCGCTGCGCCCCGCCAGAGCCGTCACCGTCCCTGGTTGCAGTGTAAAGGAAATGTTTCGCAGGGCTGCTTCAGGGCGGTCGGGATAGATAAAGCACACATTTCGAAATTCGAGCGGGGCTGCGACAAGTTTTTCAACCGGAACGCAATTTTCCACCGGATTGGAGCGCCAGTCCGGTTTGTCCAGGATATCAAATAATTGGCGGGCAATCGTCACGCCGCTGATACCGGCATGGAAACGCAGACCCAGGTTCCGCAGAGGTTGGTAGAAATCCGGGGCAATGACGAGGATGAACAAGGCTTGCTGAAACAACATTCGACCTTCCAGCAGGCGTAAACCGATTTGCACGGCGATGATGGCTGTACTGAGTGTGGCCAGCATTTCGAGAGCCAGCGCAGACAAAAAGGTAACTTTGAGTACATTCAGTGTAGCCACCCGGTATTGCTCGCTGACCCGGGTGATGTTCTCGCCCTGTTCACGGGTGCGGTTAAGGATCTTCAGAGTGGTCAAGCCTTGCACAGTATCCATGAAGTACGCCCCCAGTCGTTTGAGCGTCTTCCACTGTCTTTGGGTCAGTTTTTCGGCTGTTTTGCCGATCAGAATCATGAAGAACGGGATGAGTGGAGCAGTTACCAGCAGGATAACGGCGGAAAGCAGATCGATTGGAAAAACTGCCACCAGAATGGTGATGGGAATGGCCGCGGCCAGCACCAACTGGGGGATGTACTGCCCATAATACGTTTCCAGCGTTTCAAGACCCTGCATGGCCAGGGTGGTCAGTTCGCCGCTGTGCGTTTCCTGCGTGTACACCGGCCCCAGATCAAAGATCTTCTCCATCAGGCGTATCCTTAAACGGCCGTTAATCGATACGGCCATCCTTTGAGCACTGGTGTGCTGGAAATATCGGAGGATGGCCCTGAGAATGATCACTCCCAGCAACCAGGCCAGAGGACTTTTTTCATCTTCGAGCGTCTGGTGATTCAGGAATACACCGGCGATCACGCTGCTCAGCAGCCAGGCTTGTAGCACAATCAATACACCGTTGAGCCAGCCGGTCAGCAGCGTGATGGTGAATGGAAAAAACGATTCCCGAATTTGATCCAGTAAATTCTTGCTGATATTCATGGCAGAGTTAGAACTCAAGCAGTTGCAGAACATCCTTCAGCAGTTCATTAAAAAGATCCTGCATGATCTCATCACTGGCTGAATACTTGCCGCCGAATACTCCGTCACCATATAACTCGCGTGTCCGCCGCGCATCGAGAATCCCCTGATAAGAAGGGGGAATTTTCTCTTTGTCCGGCACATCACCCACGCGTACAAACGGAAAATTTTCACTCCATGAGGCATGGAAAGGTTTCAGATCGTATTTTCGTGCTGTGGCCTCGGCTGTGTGTGAAAGCCACCAGGCGTACCAGGCTGTTTTCAAATCGGGGTATTGATTGTTGATCTCGATAATCTTTTGCAGGGCAGGCTGGTTACCACCATGTCCGTTCAGGAAAAGGATGCGCCGGAACCCGGCGTGATACAGTGAATGGATGACATCCTCAATCACACCCAACAAGGTTTCCACCCGCAGGGTGATGGTCCCGGGATACTCCATAAAATAAGCCGAAAAGCCGAAATTGATCGGCGGAGCAATCAGCACACCGGTCGATGCTGTGGCAGCATCCGCAAGAGCCTGGGGAATTTTCGTATCCGACAGCAGGCTGAGATATCCGTGCTGCTCGCAGGCACCAATGATGACAATGATACGGTCATCCCCCTGGAGATAGGCTTCTACATCCATCCAGTTCATGTCTTCCAAACGCATCGTGAGCTCCTTTATGATAGTTTGTGGTGAAATTTTTATCCGCTACGAAGGCATATTTCTTGCATATATTTATGGCATGGTTATCGGACTGCATATATAATATACCTTGACTCCGGAAAAGTTGACATAAGAATTTGTATTCATTACACTATAAGGAATACACAAAAGGAGGATGACATGGATTCTGCATATCGGCTGGTGATGCGTACAGGGCCTACAGTGGGGAAAGTATTCCCTCTTGAAAAGACTGAAATATTCATCGGCCGAGACCTGGCCAATGATATCTCCATTAATGATCCCGAAGTGTCCAGGAGGCATGCACGTATTTTTCTGCAGGGTAATAATTTTATCCTGGAGGATCTGGGTTCCACGAACGGAACGATGGTCAGCGGGCAAAGGTTGATGGGCCCGTATGTGCTGCGACCCGGTGAGTTGATTGTATTCGGAGAACAGGTAAGCTTGCTGTATGAAGCGATTATGCCGGAAACAGACGCGACCATTGTGGCGAACGTTCCCCGGCCACAAGAACAGCAAAATGTTGTTCAACCTGCACCTGTACCTGAGCCATATCCGGAACCGCAACCGGCACCCTCGTTCCAGCCTGCTTATTCCGGCCAGATACCTGCCCAGCAGGAATATTACGAAGAAGAGGTTGTTGAGAAAAAGAAATTCCCTGTCTGGGTTATTGTTTTGATTATTATATTGCTCCTGGTGATCTGCGTTTGTGTGGTGGGTCTGATATGGATTGATTCCAATTCCATGTGGTGCCAGGTATTTGGTTTTATTTTCGATGTTATTACTCCCGGAGCCTGCCCGTAGAATACATCATGCCCGGCAATCTCGAATATCAATATGGATGAACCAAAAGACAACCAACTGCCTGAACCCCAATCGAAACGTTGGAGCGGTACCACAAAACTGATTGTCGGGCTGTCAATCGTTGCGGTGCTGGGTTTGCTTTTTGTGCAGCTACGCTCCTGGATTGGCATGTTTATCCTGTCGTTTGTCATCGCATACCTGTTTTACCCGCTTGCCAATCTGGTACACAAACGCCTGAAATTGCCTTGGGGAATTTCAGTGGGTTTGTTTTACATCCTGCTGGTTCTTATCTTGCTGAGACTGCTGACCTGGGGCGGATTTGCATTTGTTCAACCGGTCACCAACCTGGTTAATTTTGTACAGGATGCGATCAACGAAGTTCCCCAATTCCTGGATAATCTGACCAAACAGACTTTGGTTTGGGGACCGTTCCAGTTCACCTTTGACGAAAAGACTATTGATAATGTAACAAACCAGATTTTGGGATTAATCCAGCCGATCATTTCTCAGGCTGGTTCACTCGTCGGTTCATTCGCCAGCGGGGCAGCTAATCTGGTTTACAGGATCGCTTTCATGTTGTTGATCTCTTACTTCGTCCTGGCAGAAACCAAAGGCCAGCCGGACAAGATGATCGACATATCGATCCCGGGTTATCAGGAAGATTTCCGACGCATGGGTGTAGAGCTGAGCCGCATCTGGAATGCTTTTCTGCGTGGTCAGCTCAGCCTGGTGCTAATCGCCATCATCGGTTACAGCATCATCCTGAATGTACTGGGCGTGAAATACGCCTTTGGGCTGGCTCTGCTGGCGGGTCTGGCTCGCTTTGTGCCTTACGTAGGACCCTGGGTAACGTGGGTTACCTATTTTCTGGTCGCATTGCTGCAAGGGTCGACGATTTTTGGCCTTGAACCATTCCCTTATGCCATCATGGTTGTGATCATCGCACTGGTTTTCGATACCTACCTGGATAATTTTGTTTTGCCAAAGGTATATTCCAATACATTGAGGGTGCATCCGGCGGCAGTTCTGGTTGCCATCCTCGTTTCAGCCGCCTGGCTTGGATTTATCGGGATTATTCTGGCAGCTCCGGTTCTGGCAAGCGTTAAGCTGCTATGGGATTATGCCTGGCAAAAAATGTGGGATCGCGACCCCTGGGCTAACATTCAAACCACAACGGATAAGCCTGTAAACGTGCCATTTGTGTCACTGTATAATGGAATCGTGTCCTGGATTAAGAAAACCTTCAAGAGAAAACCGAAAACCGGCCAAGTTGATAAAAATGAAAATTTGGATGAAAAGGAAAAAACGGCAGATCAAAATGAAAAGTGAAATGGAACCGAAAATTGAAACACTCGCAGAAGTGGAAGATCTTATCGCATGGAAATCGGAAGAACCGGATGGAGAAGTGGTTTACCACCTGGAGCTAAATCTGGTGACCCTGCATTTCTTTCAGGAGGAATGGGACAATTTTTTGCTGCTGGTGAAACAATTGGTCAAATAATAATGATCTAAAAATTCGTATGGCTGTCTTTTGCATAAAGGACAGCCGCTTGTTTTCGGCCTGGATATGTGTCAGGTTTTTCTTCGCCTGGCTTTTGAATATGCCAGGTTTAACTTTATCTCTGTCGTATTTTCCAAATCAGAACGGTATAATGGCTTTCGTTGAAACTCCAAATCATTTCAGGAGAATATGTATTCCATTTCGATACAAGCAGGTGGCCAATCAACACGGATGGGCAGCAACAAAGCATTGATCCTTTTTGAAGGCCTTCCGCTCGTCCAACGTGTGCTTGTTCGCGTTCGCCTGTTATCTGCGGACGTCTTTGTAACGACCAATTCGCCGGACGGATTTCCAGACCTGGGTACGGTGTTATACAGGGATGTGTACAGCGAAGCATGTGCTTTGTGTGGATTGATTACTGCTTTTCACTATGCACAAAATGACGTGGTTGCAGTCGTTGCCTGCGATATGCCATTCATTGTGCCGGCTTTGATCGCGGCAGAATGCGAGTTGTTACTCAACATGGGTGTGGATGCCGTCATTCCGCGCACAAGGAACGGGTTGGAACCCTTGCTGGCGGCATACAGGGTTTCCACCTGTCAACCGGCAGCGACTGAAGCATTGAAAGCCGGGAAAAGGCGAATGATTTCCTGGTTTGATTCCGTAAAGATTCATGAAATTGGAGAAGATGTCATCCAATTATTTGACCCTGACATGCGGTCATTCATCAATATCAATACATTGGAGGATCTGCATCAGGCGCAGTGGATGGCAAAGAATTTTGATTGAATTGCCTAATATTTGATATTATCGCCTTTGTCAAAAAACCCTGGTTCAATTGCTGATAGGACAAGCGGCGTATAATAATTAAAAGACTTATCTTCAGGAGTTGATGATGGATCTGGATCAACCACAATCTTTTCATAAAATAGATCGTGAAAACATGCTCGAACTTATCCAGGGTTTACCCGGCCAACTTGAATTGGCGTGGCGGTTGGGTATGAATTTTGAGCTTCCCGAATTGAGACCCGTTTCACAAATTCTGATTGCGGGTATGGGCGGATCTGCCATCGGGGGCGATCTGCTAACGGCCTATGTCCGACATATCTCTTCCGTACCGGTGATTGTTTATCGCGATTATGGGCTGCCTGACTGGGCGAAACAGCCAGGGTCTCTGGTTGTTGCCTCATCTCATTCCGGCAACACGGAAGAAACTTTGTCTGCCTATCAAGAAGCCAGGAAATACAGCATACAGCGCATGGTAATCTGCACCGGTGGAAAGCTGGCAGAAATGGCCCGCGAAGACGGATGTGGTATCTGGCAATTTGAGCATCACGGGCAGCCCAGATCGGCAGTGGGATTTTCTTTTGGACTATTACTGGCTTTGCTCTGCCGTCTTGGTCTGGCAGCCGGACAGGAAAAAGCCATTCATAATGCTTTGTCCAGTATGAAATTGCAACAAGCAGGCTTGGAACCTGAACAACCAATTCTGAAAAATCCTGCCAAACAGATGGCTCTGCGTTTCTCCGATAAACTCCCGGTATTATTTGGCGCTGATCTGCTTGCCCCGGTTGCCCGCCGCTGGAAGGGGCAGATCAATGAGCTTGCCAAACATTGGGCACAGGCCGAGGAAATTCCCGAGGCCGATCATAATCTTTTGGCGGGATCACAGTATCCGCAGTTGCTTCAAGCCAATATGAAATTTGTTTTCCTTAGCGCATCAACCGAGCACGAACGTAACAGGCTTCGGGTTAAATTGACGCACGAAATTCTTAGGGAGAAAAAACTCGACACAGAAATTTTTGAGGCTGCTGGTGAAGATGCTTTATCCAATCTGTGGACAGCGCTCCATTTTGGTGATTATCTGGCGTATTATATGGCGCTTATCAAAAACGTTGATCCTACTCCAATCGACGTGATGACAGAATTGAAAAAGGCTTTACAGAATTATAAATGATTTA
>JAJFTV010000087.1 GCA_021372725.1 Chloroflexota bacterium
ATCTAAAATGACAGGCTAAATAGCCATGGTTGTGGGATCGCCAGAAACATAAGTGCTGATGCTGCCAGCGCTAAATTCTTTAAGAAATTGGGCATTTGCATCATCATTGTCTGTTTATCTACACCCCAATAGCGATGCATCATAAAAGCCACGGGGACGAGAAACAGCACAACTGCAATTACACCAATGGTAGGATACAGACCGGTGAGAAAGCTAATACCACCCAAAACGAGCAAAATTCCACTTCCCGGGACAGCAATATCTGCCAGTGGCACACCTTGCGATTTGGCGTAGGAAACCAACATTTTTGCCTGAGAAAAATGGTTAAATGCATTAAATAAGAAGTAAACACCTAAAACGAAACGACCAACAAGAAAAGCTATTTCCATTTTATTTTCCTTTCAACCATAATTAAACTTTTAAATATTATTTTTCAACCGGCGGTTTTACCCCCACTAGCGAATATTGACCACCTGTTTTTAACCTTTCTCTTCTGTTTCGATCTGCTGCAATGCCCGCCGGAAAACTTCATACGGTTGAGCGCCGACAATCTTATACTGGTCATTCAGCACATAAGTTGGCACACCATCAACACCGATTTGATAAGCTTCGTTGACCTGCTCCTGGACAATGCCGGTGAATTTGCCGCTTTCCACTTTCTGTTGCATTTCATTGGCATCCAACCCGACTTGATTAGCCGCTTCCCGGAGAACTTGCCATTTACCAATATCCTCACCATGTCCATAAAACTTATCAAAAATCACCCGGTGAAATTCCAAAGCCTTGCCATGCAGGCGAGCATATTCTGTGGATTCGTGTGCCAGACGAGTGTTAGGAATACGATTGGGAAACACCATCTCTAACCCGGCTTCATTTGCCATCTGTTTTAAATGTGCATTGGTCTGCGCCATATGCGCCCTGACATTTTCTGGCAAATCCATGCCTTCTGGGGGTGTGTCCGGTCGCAAATAAAATGGGCGCCAATCTACAGTGACTGGATATTCTTTTGTCAACTTAGCTACCGCACCTTGGCCAACGTAGCACCAGGGGCAGACATAATCGGAATAAATTGTAAGGTTGAATTTTTTCATTCTTTTACTCCAAAAAATAATATGCGAACTTGCATGACGCGAAAATCAATTAGGATCAGAAACATCCTACAATCCAGGTAATCTGGAAAGTAAGGATGATCCTAAAAAGTGACTAATTCTTTGTCACATTCACCCCTCCAAGGGTGCTCAGTGAAGGGCAGCTTTGAAGTGACAGTGGCGGCTTGGTTTAAAACTATTAGTGCCCTTCATGGTTGTGATCTTGCCCATGATGATCTTCTGGCAAATATTGATGCGGGTCGTCCTCGAACGAGCGCTGACAACCAGCAGAACAAAAGTAGTATGTTTGACCAGCATGCTCACTCTTGTATCGAGCAGTTTTGATTTCAACTTCCATCTTGCATACGGGGTCAATTGCTGTAGTCATGAGATTCTCCTTTTCCACTATAGCGATACATTCACCGGTAATAGGGTCACAGTAACCACCTAGATTTGTAGACCCGAAAATGGTTAAGGCGGCTTGTTTTGTAGTTTTCATAGTGCCTCTTCTGGGTACCAATTGGATACCCAATTAACCAATGACGTAAATACACTTAGCAAGTCTTGACCTTTGTCTGTGAGAAAATATTCCACATGCCGCTGTGAATCTGGAACGACCAGGCGTTGAACAACTCCTTCTCGCTCTAGTACTTTGAGACGTTGAGAAAGGGTGCTGGGATTAACACCACCAACTCTTTCTTGCAATTCGCAAAACCGTCGTCTTTCTTGTAGATAGTAAATCAACTCGAGGGTCCATTTGGACCCCAGAAATTGAGTGGCTTTACCAATTGGGCAATTATGATTCATTGTCTCTCCATGCTATATATTTTATAGTAGATATATTTTATATAATTTGTCTTATTTTGTCAAGTAGTGAATAGAGACCCACGAATGAAAACTGAATAGAGACCCACGAATGAAAACGGGATTCGGCAATAAGTCGAAGGGGTAAAACCCAACTCAGGAAAAGGGAAAAGACAACCGGTAAAAGGCTAGGCAAAAAAAAGGAAATGCGACACCCTTCAGGAAAGAGGCTCAAATCTATTTCCAAAAGAAAGGTGTCGCATGTCTATTTTAGCCGAAAGTCATCCGGATCAGGCAGGGAGATTTAGCTGTGCGCAGGCAGGTTGTCCAAAATGTATGGAAGAACTGCTGCGAGAGAACGAGAGATTGGTTCATGGAGTAGTTCAGCGGCAATGTTGGGGGCGGAGCGAATATAGTGACCTGATCCAGGAAGGGCGGATTGGGTTATGGCGGGCGATCGTGGGATATGAGGCGGGGCGGGGGAATGCTTTTTCGACCTATGCCTGGAAAGCGATCCGCAACCAGGTCTGGGGAGCGGTGAGACGGTCGAACAAAGCCGAGAGTTGGTTGGAAGGGGATGAAGGGGGGGATAATTTAGGCGAGATTGTATCCGACTGGCAGCGAGAGCAGGTGGGTCAGGCGATTGGTGAAGAGTTGGACTGCTTGCCGGAGCGGATGCGGCAGGTGATTGAGCTGGCGTATGGGTTGGATGGACAAGACCCAATGAGCCTGGCAGCGATTGGGCGGAAATTAGGGCTGACGCGGGAGCGCATCCGGCAAATACGCAACGAAGCCCTGGTGCTGCTCAGGTTGCCAGCCCTGTCGCTGGGCTTGCGCAGCTTGAGCGAGCAGGCCAGCCGGTCGGCCTACCGGCATGCACTCGGCTTGAACCGGACCTGGCTGCGTCGCCGGAGGGGGATGCGATGAGCACAATCCGGGTTCCCGCCACGCCGGTTGTCCCCAGGGTCGCCGTGACCGACAGCCCATTCTTGCAGTTGGAGAGCTTTTCGCAGGCGGAGTTAGGCGACACCCGGGCCCTCCCGGCTGCCGAGCGGCGTCTGCTCATCCCCAACTTCGTCGGGCTGTTCTGCTGGGAAGCGCTGCGACCGATGTTGCCCTTGCGACTGCCCACCCCTGGAGCTCCTCCGCCCTGGACAGGCCGAGCCTGCCGCTCGTTCTACCGCTGGCTGCCATCCGAGGATCTCTCCTCCAGCGCCGACCTGCTCGGCCTGGATGAGTTCGACCTGACTTTGCGCTTGTTTGACTTCTCTGCCTGGCGGCCTTACTTTGCCCAGCGGTTCAAGAGCCACTTTGGCCCACCGCCCTTCGATCCCTTAAGCCTGGGCCTGGCCGATTTCCTGGCCGTGCATCAGGGCTGGGATTGGGAGCGACTGGTGCAAGAGCTGCATTCTCCCGAGCGTGGAGGGGGCTACTGCCATCGCCTGGGTTTCGACCCCGCCGATCTGCCCGGCGCATCTACCTTCCGGATGGCCGCCAACCACACCCTGCTGGATCATTTAGCAGCCTGCCAGACCAGCCTGGCCCAGGGCTTGATGGCCTATGCTCTGGTTCCCACCCACTCCACCTTTCCGGGCGACCCACCCCTGCGAGGGGTGAGCGTGTCCACCGACTGCCAGTTGATCGGCTCCCGCTCCCACCCCCAATGCATCCACCAGACCCCGGCCTGTTCCCTGCCTGCCTCCCCCCGCCCTTGCCCGGCCCGCCAGGATGGCAAAGAAGGCTGCGCCTGCGACACCCAAGCTTGCCAGCCCCACTGCCGCTTTGCCACCCCGCGCGACCCGCAGGCGGCCTATGTGTACTACTCCGGCTCCAACCAACCCGCTCACAACCCCAACACCCCCAAAGCCAATCCACCCGCCCGCTCGCATGGCAAGCACTGCTTTGGCTACAAGTCCAAAGCCTTTAACCTCGTCGATGACCGCCTCTTCCAACTCTGGCCCCTCACCGGCCCTTGCACCCCCGCCAATGTCAACGACCACCTCTTGACCATCCCCGGTCTCAACCAACTGCGCCTCCGCTTCCCTGACCTGGGGATCGGCGAAGTCTTAGGAGATGCCGGTGAAGGTTACGAGGAAGTCCTGCGCTACGTCCATGACGACTTGAAGGCCATCCGCACCATCCGCCTCCTGCACTACACAGGCGATGACCAACCGCTCTCCTGCCTCAAACGGGGCTATGATGAGCACGGCAACCCGCTCTGTCCCCTCGGTTATCGCCTCTTCTGCAATGGCCATGATTATGACCACGGCACTACCAAGTGGATCTGCCGCCAGAAGTGCACCCACCAGCCCGCCCCAGATATCCTCCCCCAACCCAACCTGCCCGAAACGCTCCCTCCTCGCAAGGCTTGCCTGTTTGTCGATCCAGCCCATCCCCTCGGTTTCATCCTCACCACCGGCTTGACCTTGCCCGATGGCGGCATCCGCCTGGCTCGCGATGCTCAAGTCGGCTCGGATACCTGAAAACTGCGCATCGGCCGCCAGAGCTATTCCGAATCTCGCAACGCCATTCAGATGCGCCGAGATCTCAAACGCTCGCCCTGGTTCGGCCTCCAAAACACCGCCAAGGCTATGCTCATCTCCGACACCCTCTCGCTGGCCTTTAACCTCGCTCGCCTGGTCTTCGAGGCTTCCCAGGCTGCCTGCAAACCTCCCCTCCCAGCCGCCCGGGCACCCTGAGCCGCTGAGGGTTCCCCTCTAATCCCCGCTTTTTGCCTCCAGTTCCCGCTCCAGGCCTATTTCCACGCGCCCTTTGCCCGCTTTTCGGCCCCTCGACTGCTCTCTCCCTGACCGCTCCCCACTCCGTTTTCGCTCCTTCCCTCGACTTATTGCTCTGTCTCCCCTGACTTATTGCCCCAAATGGCTCACTCAGCCCCTTTTTTGACCCCCAAAAACCTGTTCAACCATTGCCTCACCTTCGCCTTACGCTCCACCAGCCTTTCCTCTTCATTGATTGCACTTATTGCCGAATCCTAAAACTCCATTCCATTGACATCCATTAGTTTCCAACGTACAATACGACAATTCTTTGGTCTTTTTGGAAAAAATATGAAACTTACGCGGCGCCAGGAAATCTTTATTCATCGTTTTCTTGATCTTTATCGGGAATTAAATGGACCGATCCATTACTCATTGTTGGCAGAACGAGTTGGAGTTAGTCCATTTACTGCCTATGACATGCTGCGCTTGCTCGAAGAGAAGGGATATGTCACTTCTGAGTATCGCACAGGGCCTGAAAAACCATCTGTGGGGCGGTCTGAAGTTGTGTTTCTACCCACAGAACTTGCACGCCACCGATTAGCCGAATTAGCGAATGGCGCTGATCTAGGCGATTGGGACAGTATCAAGTCGCACATCATGGCAAGAATCCGGGCAGGCGAACTTCAGGATCGTATTTTGGCTGAGGAAATGTTAGCACGTGTCCCTCCGGAGGCACCAGAAACCCTGCGTTTCTGCTTTGAAATCATGACTATTTTGGTACTCAGGCTTGGTCGGAAAACAGGTCGCCAAATTCTGACCGAACGACTCCCTCAGTTTTTGGAAATGAAAGGTGCAATTTCTCGTTCCGGATTGCTTCTATTAGGTGGATTTGTTTTAGGACTATCAGCCAATGAGAATGTTGTAGATTTAGATAGGGACCAATCAATCATTGAACAAGTCGAACGGTATCAAGCCCTAGTGATGGAAATGGAACCTCGTCTTTGTCGACGTTTAAGCGATGGCATAAAAGAAATGTTTGCTCTCGTACTTCAGAGCTGATTTTTTGTCTAATATTTTGGTCTTTTTGGGATTTTACAATGACAATTTCTATTGAAGCTCTCCTTTTGACAAAACGTTACTCCTCTCAGACAAAGGAAAGTCGACCTGCACTCGATGCAGTTGATTTACAGGTTGAAGCTGGACACCTGTATGGGTTAGTAGGTCCGGATGGGGCAGGCAAAACTACCTTGCTTCGAATATTATCTACCGTACTCATGCCTACCTCAGGATCTGCTCGTCTGGCAGGCTTTGATGTAATAAAACAATCCGAGCAGGTACGTGCTCGATTGGGATATATGCCGCAGGCATTCAGTCTTTACCCTGACTTGAGTGTTATGGAGAACTTGCGTTTTTATGCCGACATGAATGGTGTGCCGCGAGGAAAACAAAAAGTGCACATCGAAGAATTATTGCAGTTTGCACGCCTAACAGATTTTACATCCCGGCGCAGTGAAAATCTTTCGGGTGGGATGAGAAAAAAGCTAGCTTTAGCTTGTTCCCTAATCCATGAACCTGAAATCCTTCTGTTGGATGAACCCACTACAGGAGTGGATCCAGTTTCCCGGCGTGAGTTGTGGCAATTACTGGCAAAAGTTATCGAACGTGGTGTCACAGTCGTTGTGAGCACACCTTACATGGATGAGGCAGAACGTTGTGATGTTGTCAGTATCATCTATCAAGGCCGGATGTTGACCACTGGCGCACCTGTGGAATTGGAACGGCAGATACCTTTTAAACTTATCGAAGTAAAAGCGAAACCACGCGGGACATTACGAAAGGTAGCAGACAAAACAGAAGGTGTAATTGGCTGGCGCGCTGTTGGTGATCGTCTGCGTCTCTCCGTGACCGATCCAGTTGAAGCCCAAAAGCGGATCGAATCCGATCTACTCAAAGCCGGAGCTGAGATCAGTATTCTACGGGAAGCGCGAGTGATGATGGAGGATGTTTTTATCCATCTAGTCGAAAAGCAGGAGAAACAGGCATGAGCGCAGAAAATTCTGTACAAGCTACCCAACTAACGCGAAAATTTGGTGACTTTATCGCTGTAGATCAAATCAACTTTGATATTCCCAAAGGTGAAATTTTTGGTCTACTCGGTCCGAACGGAGCTGGAAAAACCACTACGATCCGTATGTTATGTGGCATTTTGACACCTACATCAGGGGAAGCCCGTGTCTTGGGATTTGATGTGGCCAGGCAAGCCGAACAAGTCAAACAGAGAATCGGTTACATGTCGCAAAAATTCTCACTTTATAACGACCTGACTGTATCTGAAAACCTGGATTTTTATGCTAACTTATATGGAATCCCGCGTGAGAAGGTAAAACCACGCATAGCAGAATTAATTGAGATGGCTGGTTTACGGGGACACGAGAAACAGTTGACTGGCGACCTTTCAGGCGCTTGGAGACAACGGTTGGCACTTGCATGTGCGATCGTACATGAACCACCGATGATTTTTTTGGATGAACCAACAGCTGGAGTCGACCCTGTATCGCGACGCGAATTTTGGGAAATGATTTATACAATGGCCGGCCACGGAGTAAGCGTGCTTGCTACAACACACTATATGGACGAAGCTGAGTTTTGTAATGTGATTGGGATGATGTATCGTTCGCGCTTAATTGCGCTCAATGATCCGGACTCGCTGAAAGACGCGATGAAAGGCGTTTTATATGAAGTTGATTGCCATGAACCAGGCCGTGCAGAAAAAATTTTATTGGGGTTGTCAGCTGTACAAGATGTGGCGGCTCATGGCGTAATTTTACATGCTCTCATGACCGACGAGAATGAAAAGGTCTTGCTGGAAAAAACGTTACAGGATAACGGGATTGTTATAGATCGAATTGAGCGCGTTTTGCCCACGTTGGAAGATGTGTTTGTTTCGTTGGTAGATCAAGAAAATCGCCTGCATGTGCGGGTAGAAATCGATTAAGGAGGTTCACATGAGACAAAGTATTCGCCGCATGCTGACTATTGTTCGAAAAGAATGGTTGCACATTATTCGTGACCCCCGCACCCTGGCACTGGTGATAGTTTTGCCGGTCATGATGTTGTTCTTATTAGGGTATGCGGTAGCAAATGATGTAAAAGATATTCCTTTGGCTGTGGCCGACCTGTCACATACGGATGCTAGCCGCACCCTGGTGGATAAATTGACGGGCAGTGAGTTTTTTAAATATACACACGCAGCCCAGAGCGAAAACGAGATTTTAGCAATGATGGACGCTGGCACAGTTAAAGCCGGTCTCTACATCCCCGAAAGTTTTGGAAGAGATGTCAGTACTGGGGGGGTTGGAACCATTCAGTTTTACATCGACGGCTCAAATCCGACCATTGCTCAAACCGCTCAACTGGCTGCTGAAACGATTAGCCAATCGATGTCCCAAGAGATTCTTATAAAACGTTTGGAGCGCAGCGGCACAGGGATGCAGCTTAGTCTTCCGGTGGATGCACGCATGCGGTACTTGTACAACCCAGATATGAAGCGAATGAACTTCATGATTCCTGGTTTGGTCGCTATTATTTTACAAATTCAGACATTACTATTGACTGCATTCGCCATCGTGCGTGAACGCGAGCAGGGCACGTTAGAACAGCTCATCGTGACCCCTGTCCGGTCATGGGAATTAATGTTAGGTAAGATTTTGCCTTTCGTAGTAGTTGCTTTTGTTAATGTAGTTATGACCGTGGCAGTTGGTGCTATCTGGTTCGGGGTGAAGGTTGTGGGCAGCATTACACTCCTGGCAGGACTTAGCCTGGTTTTCCTGCTTGGGTCGCTGGGATTGGGTGTGCTCATTTCGAACATTTCCAAAACTCAGATGCAGGCCATGTACATGGCTTCGTTTATCATGATGCCATCTTTTATACTGGCTGGGCTGCTGTTTCCGCGCGAGAATATGCCTTGGCTGGCTTACTATGCCGGCTATTTATTACCCGTGACTTATTTTCTGGAGATTGTACGTGGAATCATACTAAAAGGTGCGGGTTTCTTTACTCTATGGATCTGGATCTGGCCAATGGCTGTGTTCAGTATCGTAGTATTCTTTGCTAGTGTTTTAATGTTCCATAAGCGCCTGTAATACTTGACGCTATCAAAAAACCACTTCTCAGTCAGGAGTTTAAAATGAAAAATTACCTTTCCAAATTAATATCGCTCGTTGTCGTCTTTAGCCTCGGATTAACCGGATGTCAAAGTCTGAATGGCCAAAGCACTTCGCAACTCAATGCTTCGGGGACAATTTCTGTGGCCCAGGTGAATATTGCCCCACAAGTAGGCGGTATGGTCGTTTTGGTCAGTACTGAAGAAGGCTCACGAGTGAAAAAAGGCGATGAATTGTTCCGATTGGATGATTCTATGCTCAAAGCGCAACGTGATCAGGCCAATGCAGCGATTGCAATGGCTGAAGCAGCCTTGAGTACTGCAAAAGTTCAATACGAACTTGTCCTGAATGCTGCTCGTCTTCAGGATCAGCAGAGCCGCATGACCAGTTGGAATATTACCCAACCCAGTCAATTTGAACTGCCTGCCTGGTACTTCGACAAGGCTGAAAAGATCACATCGGCTAAAGCTGAAATGGAATCAGCACGGATTGACCTTGATGAAGAGGAATCAGGCCTCCAAAAAGTTCTCACGGACAATGCTTCTCAGGGATTCTTGAATGCTGAAAAACGCGTGGCTAACGCACAGGTTGCATTCCTGATTGCTGACCAGGTTCTTAAACAAGCAAATAGCGCGCAGGATAAGGTAGATTTGCAGAACTTTGCCCAAGACCAATTTGATACAGCAGAAACCGAATTGACCTTTGCCCAGACTAACTATAATCGTTTATTAACGACCCAGTCTGCTAAAGACGTGCTGGAAGTTCGTGCCCGGGTACGGGTGGCGCAGGAACGTTTTGACCGTGCCTTGGATTATTACAATTCGCTTATGAGCGGGGATCAGTCTTTACAGGTTAAGGCTGCCGAGTCAGGAGTAAAACAAGCCGAAGCTGCATTATCGCAGGCGCAGGCTGCTCTCGCCTTGTTGGATGTACAACTGGAGAAAACCATCGTTACTGCACCAGTAGATGGTACAGTGCTAACTCGTAATTTAGAAGTCGGCGAAACACTCGCCCCCACTGGTGTTGTGATAATCATTGGTCAATTACAGGAAGTAAACTTGACCGTATATATTCCAGAAACCGAATATGGAAGAGTAAAACTTGGAGACCAGGTCTCAATAACTGTGGATTCATTCCCCGGGGAAACCTTCAGTGGCACAGTGGTTTATATATCGGATCAGGCTGAGTTTACTCCACGCAATGTCCAAACGGTGGAAGGGCGCAAAACAACAGTATATGCAGTCAAGTTGAGAGTGCCTAACGCTGATCTAAAACTTAAGCCTGGAATGCCAGCAGATGTTACGTTTGATATTAAATAGAAATAACCGCAGCCATTCTTGTAATAAGAAATACAAATGATTTTTCTATTGGAATTTCATTCAAATCAGGTAAAACACTCAACCGTAGATTGCAACGAACATTTACCGTTGAGGTTGAGTGTTTTACCAATCTCATAAAAATAGAAATTTCGAAAGTTCAAGTTTTGAAAAGGATGCATGAATGGAATCTTTACCTGGTCATGGTTCATGTTTTGTTTGTGGAAATACCAATCCATATAGTATCGGTATCATCTGGCAGAAGAATCCGAGTGGACGGATTGAGTCAGCCTTTGTATTTAATATCCACCAACAGGGCCCCCCAGGGTTTGTTCATGGAGGAGCGTCAGCAGCTGTGATGGATGAGGCGATGGGCGTAGCTATTTGGCAGGCAGGATATCGGGCGGCTACGGTCCATCTTGAATTGGATTATCGAAAACCAATTCCGATAGGCGAGGAAATTCGAATTGAGGGCTGGTTGTTTTCTGAAGAAATTGATTCGGTCACTGCACGAGGCATTATCTACTTATCTGACGGGATTATCGCCGTTGAAGCTCGTGCCAAATATGTGAATGCTCCTCATCTATTTAAGAGTTTTCCT
>JAJFTV010000095.1 GCA_021372725.1 Chloroflexota bacterium
CGTCAAACTGAAGATTTTACAATTTTTATTGATGAGATGAGTTATTGGGACAGTGCGTTCAAACCATAGGATTGATTTTTTGACGTAAGGTGAATTTCCATCGCGAGTTTGTATCAAAAATCCCTTTCCTGGCAGGAAAGATCGGGGGTGGGGCAAGACAGCCCCGTTTCCCCCGGTGCCAACGACACCCCGGATGGGGAGAGGGATTATAATTATTGTATGCAGGAAATCAGCAGAAAGCGGGCATACAGCGGTCGAATTTTTGATGTTGACCAGGTCAAGGTGAATCTCCAGAATAATCACCAGAAGACTTATGAATTGGTTGAACACCCGGGGGCAGTCGTGATCGTTCCTTATGACAGCGGTGAATTATGGTTTGTCCGCCAGTACCGCCTGGGATCAAAAAGCATGTTGCTGGAAATGCCAGCCGGCCGGTTGGAGCCTGGGGAATTGCCAGAGGTTTGCGCCCGGCGCGAAATTCGAGAAGAAACCGGGGTAGCAGCCGAAAAATGGATCAATCTGGGGGGTTTTTATAACGCTCCCGGCTACTGCACCGAGTACCTGCATATATTTCTGGCAATGGATTTCCATGCGGATCCCCTGCGGCCTGACCCGGATGAATTTATTGAGATTGTCAAAATTCCCGCGGATAAGGCCTACGCGATGGCAGAGCGTGGCGAGATGCCGGACGGGAAGACTTTGGCGTCACTGCTGCTGGCAAAACCCTATCTGGACCATTACGGAAACGTGTAACACTGCTATCAGCGGGCCAGATCATCACATTTACAGAGACACGGTGACGGTTGTTATTCAAAATCGCTGTTAACTCTTCGTTGTTGAAAATATGACAAGATACGTCATATTTTATGATGATCATAACTTATCTTGAGAGGTGAACTAATTTATACTAATCCGATATAATGAGCAGAATGTTTCAGTCTGAAATTTTTATGTTTGCAAGAAACTCACAATGAAATCAAACTGTTTTTCATTGAAATGTGATCATGAACCAATTCCTTTCGCAGGAGAAAATGATGTCGAGACAAATCGTAACACTGGACGCCAATGAGGCTGTAGCCTATACAGCCTACCGTTTGAATGAAATTATCGCAATCTACCCAATTACCCCTTCGTCAGCCATGGGAGAACATGCTGACGCCTGGGCAGCAAAACGGATTGCGAATATCTGGGGAACAGTTCCCACCGTGATAGAAATGCAGTCCGAAGGCGGGGCAGCCGGAGCAGTGCATGGCGCTTTGACAACCGGTTCGTTAACCACTACCTTCACCGCATCACAGGGGCTGCTTTTGATGATCCCCAATATGTACAAGATCGCCGGCGAGTTAACATCCACCGTTTTCCACGTTTCAGCCCGCTCACTGGCCGCTCAGGCTCTATCCATTTATGGCGACCACTCTGATGTAACTGCTACGCGCGCCACCGGCTTTGCCTTGCTGGCATCCGCATCCGTTCAGGAAGCGCACGATTTTGCATTGATCGCACAGGCTGCTTCCCTGGAAGCCCGTGTGCCATTTCTGCATTTCTTTGACGGCTTTCGCACCTCACACGAGGTCAACAAGATAGAATTGCTGGATAATGAAGACATGCTGGCCGTCCTGGATGATGAAAAGATCATAGAGCATCGTGCCCGCGGTCTTTCACCTGATCGCCCGATGATGCGCGGCACAGCCCAGAACCCGGATGTATATTTCCAGGCTCGCGAGACTGTAAATTCTTACTATCTCCAGTGCCCGCAAATCGTCCAGAAATACATGGATAAATTTGCAAAAATCGTTGGGCGACAATACAAGCTCTTTGACTACACCGGTGCCCCCGATGCCGATCGTGTCATCGTCATCATGGCTTCAGGAGCTGAAACCGCACAGGAAACTGCCCGTCACCTGATGGAAAAAAGTGGCGAAAAGCTGGGTGTGGTCACCGTACGCCTGTACCGCCCCTTCTCTGTTGAACATTTTATCAAGGCGCTGCCCAAATCCGTAAAGAAGATTGCAGTGCTCGACCGCACAAAGGAACCGGGTTCAGTTGGCGAGCCGTTGTATGAAGATGTGACCACCGCCCTCGCCGAGGGCATGGCTTTGGGTTATACATCCTTCAAGGAAATGCCGATTGTAACGGGTGGACGCTATGGGCTTTCCTCCAAGGAATTTACCCCGGCCATGGTCAAAAGTGTCTTTGACGAGATGAAAAAAGCTCAACCGAAGAACCATTTCACCATTGGTATTAATGATGACGTCACCCATACCAGTCTGGATTACGATACATCATTCTCGATCGAGGATCCTGAAACTGTGCGCTGTGTGTTCTTTGGATTGGGATCGGACGGCACCGTTGGCGCCAACAAGAACTCCATCAAGATTATCGGCGAAGAGACCAACAACTATGCCCAGGGCTTTTTCTACTACGACTCGAAGAAATCCGGTTCATTGACCATCTCGCACCTGCGTTTTGGCCCCAAGCCCATCCATGCCCCATACCTGATTGGTGATGGGGATGCGAACTTTGTTGCGTGCCACCAGTTCTCATTCCTCGAGCGGTATGACATGCTCAAGTATGCCAGGCCGGGTGGAATCTTCCTGCTTAACAGTATCTATGAAAAGGAAGAAGTCTGGGATAACCTGCCGATTGAGGTTCAGACTGCCATCATTGAAAAACACCTCAAATTCTACATTATCGATGGGTACAAGGTCGCCGAACGAACCGGTATGGGCGGGCGTGTTAACACTATCATGCAAACCTGCTTTTTTGCCATCAGCGGGATCCTGCCACGCGATGAAGCCATCGAGCAGATCAAATACAGTATCCAGAAGACCTATGGAAAACGCGGCGATGCGGTTGTTCAGGCCAATTATGCTGCGGTTGATGCATCCATCGAAAATTTGCAGGAAGTGAAAGTACCTGCCAGGGCGACCAGCAAACTGACTTTCCGCCCGGCTGTTCCCGACAAGGCCCCTAAATTTGTGCGTGATGTATTGGGCAATATCATCGCCTATAACGGTGATAACCTGCCTGTCAGCGCCATGCCTGTCGATGGTACCTTTCCCACCGGCACAACCCAATGGGAAAAACGCAATGTTACCCTGCAAATTCCGGTTTGGGAACCGGACCTGTGCATCCAGTGCGGAAAATGTGCCTTTGTCTGCCCCCATGCAGCCATCCGCAACAAGGTGTACGACTCAGCTTTGCTTGAAAAGGCTCCGGCAACATTCAAATCAACGGCTGCCAAATTCAAGGAATTCCCGGGCGCCACATTCACCGTTCAAATTGCTCCCGAAGACTGCACCGGCTGTGGTCAGTGTATCTCAGCCTGCCCCAGTAAAGACAAAACCAACCCGGAACGGAAGGCCATCAACCTGGCGCCCCAGCCCCCGCTGCGCGAAACTGAACGCGACAACTTTGAGTTCTTTATGAACCTTCCGGATCCTGACCGCACAAAATTCGCTCCGACCACGGTCAAAAATTCACAACTGCTGCGCCCCCTGTTTGAGTTTTCCGGCGCCTGCGGTGGATGCGGTGAGACACCCTATGTCAAGCTGCTTTCACAACTGTTTGGTGATCGCACCGTGGTTGCCAATGCAACCGGCTGTTCTTCCATCTACGGTGGTAACCTGCCGACAACCCCCTGGGCATTCAACAGCGATGGACGCGGCCCAGCCTGGTCGAATTCATTATTTGAAGACAATGCCGAATTCGGCCTGGGAATGCGCTTGACCCTTGACAAGCAAAATGAGTATGCCCGAGAACTGCTGGGCGCTTTGGCTTCACAGGTTGGCGATGTGGCCGCTGAGATTCTCAATGCAGATCAATCTGACGAGGCCGGCATCAATGCCCAACGCCAGCGGGTAGCAGCTTTGAAAGAAACCCTGAAGGGGATCAAGGATGCCAAAGCCACTCACCTGATCAGCCTGGCCGATGCTCTGGTAAAGAAGAGTGTGTGGATTGTCGGTGGTGACGGCTGGGCTTACGACATTGGTTATGGTGGGCTGGATCACGTACTGGCATCCGGCAAGAACGTCAACGTTCTGGTGTTGGATACCGAGGTGTATTCCAATACAGGCGGCCAGTCATCCAAAGCGACTCCGCGCGCTGCAGTAGCCAAATTTGCTGCAAACGGCAAGGGTCTTCCCAAGAAGGATTTGGGAAGGATTGCCATGGGATATGGATACATTTACGTGGCGCGTGTTGCCATGGGATACAACGACACCCAAACCTTGCGCGCATTTCTGGAAGCAGACGCCTACGACGGCCCATCTCTGATCATCGCGTATGCTCACTGTATCAACCACGGTATCGACATGAGCAAAGGTCTTAACCAGCAGAAACTGGCCGTGGAATCAGGTGCGTGGAACCTGTACCGTTACAATCCGGCATCCATCGAAGCAGGCAAAAACCCCTTCACCCTCGACAGCCGCGAACCGACCGTCTCCATGAAGGACTATGCTTACAATGAGACGCGCTTCCGTATGCTCACCCAGACGGATGAAGCGCGTGCTGAAATGCTGTTGAAAGAAGCTGAAGGCGATGCCAAACGCCAGTGGGAATTCTACAAGAAACTGGCTGAGTAAAATTAATTTGTTGGCTTGTAATATAAAACTGGCTGTCCCTAATGCGACAGCCAGTTTTATTTACGTAGTTTCGTCCCGCAGGAACGGCAATACAGATCATCTGGTTTACTGAGCGTGCCGCAGTTGTGGCAGTACAATTGGGCGTTCTCCGGTTGTTTTTCATGATCGCCAGCCGGGTGGCGTTTTCGCAGGAATGGAACCTCCTGGTTTGGCACCAGATACCACACCACCGCGACGGTAATCAATAAAATTCCCACGCCCCCCAATACCCAGGGTAGCGCATTTTCAAAGGTGGCCTGACGGGTGACCCCGCCATCTTCGGCAGCAAAGACCTGGTCGTAACCCTCACTCAGAATATCGTCCGGTTTGTTATACCTGAGTTGCATATTAAACTGTTCACCGGCCTCCATTTGCCCGAAATGGGCGCTGTAGTAGGTTCGCCCGTCTTGAAAGGTTTGGCCGGTACCCAAATCCGGAACAATCTGCATGTCGACCGCATTGATCGGCTGCAGGATCTGAATGGCCATCGACTGAACCATGTAATCCGCAGGCCAGGTAAACATAAATTCCCGGCTGTCGCCATCCCGCAGCATGCCGGGGTCGTAATATTCCATTTGTATGGAAGAAGTGGGGGCAGAAAAAGAGATTTCCAACCAGTCGCCCTGTTGTTGGCTGGTGTATTCGAGGTTGTACAACCCGGTTTCGCCGCCGTCGTTGATATTCACATAGGCCAGGTTATATGGGCCCCCACTGGATGCCGGAATGCGCAGGGTCATCTGTACCGGGAGGGTTGTTGAATCTGTCAGGGTGAAATGATAGATGACCAATACTTCCGGGCGATCATACTCGGGCCAGATATCGATCTGCATGGTATCAATGGCAACCGTCTGGGCGGAGGCTGCCAGGGGAATGAGCAGAAGGAAAAAACAAATGATCAGGATGGCTGCACGGCGCATTTTTTATTTCGCTCCTTGTGCTTTGATAAACATAAAACATCAATTTGGCTCTGCATAATTGAAGGTGGTGAATAAGGTCTCGGTTTACACACGTTATGCAATACCGCAATTTTGGTGAAAGGCCTTTTTCAGCATCTTCACATTGATATTTGACAGAACACTGGATGATTAATTGAATAAAATTATACCGCGAGCCTCTGGCTGGCATGGTCTATCGAAAAACAGACATCCGGTTCGGTTTTTTGTAGTTCCGGTAGTTTTTTGAGCCGTTTTGCAGCTCAAAAAACTACCGGAGATAAGGTTTTCCCTCTTCCCGAGCGGGGAAGAGGCAGGGGGATGGGTGATGGCCTACAGATACTCCCGCAACTGACGCGCACGGCGGGGATGACGCAGCCTGCGCAGGGCCTTGGTCTCAATCTGCCTGATCCGTTCGCGGGTCAGGCCAAATTTCTGTCCCACTTCTTCCAATGTATGCACTCGACCGTTTTCCAGGCCAAAACGCAGCCGCAGGACGTGTGATTCACGTGGCGGAAGAGTGTCAAGAACTTCCTGGATTTTTTCATTCAACAGCTTGTCATAGGTACTTTGCATCGGGCTTGGTGTGTTCAGGTCTTCAATAAACATACCCAGCTCAGATTCTTCATCCTCATCATTGATGGGGCTGTCAAGGCTGAGCGGCAGCCAGGAGACGCGCATCATCCAACTGGCCTTTTTTAGCGGAATGTTGGCGTTATACGCCAGTTCTTCATCGGTTGGGGCGCGGCCAAGTTTTTGCTCCAATTCATGTGTGGTGCGATAAAGGTGACGGATCTGGTCCACCATGTGTACCGGTACCCGGATGGTGCGAGCCTGATCGGCGATGGCACGCGTAATGGTTTGCCGGATCCACCAGGTGGCATACGTTGAGAAACGAAAGCCGCGGGTGTACTCGTATTTCTCTACGGCTTTCATCAAACCGAGATTGCCTTCCTGGATCAAATCGAGAAATGGAACCCCGCGGCGGGTGTACCGTTTGGCAACGCTGACAACCAGGCGTGTATTAGCCTTGATAAGATGTTCGCGCGCCTCAATACTATCCTGAACATACTCTTCGAGAACTGCGCGCCGTTGTGGGTCATTCCCGTTTAATTTTTCAAGCTCCAGCCTGGCATTTTTACCGCGCTCAATTCGCCGGGCAATGGCCAATTCCTCCTCCATGCTGAGCAAAGGTACACGCGCCATCTCTTTGAGATACAGCCCTATGGTATCATCACAGGAAATGGGATCCAGGTTGGCAAAAGGGTCCATATCACTACTGGAAAAGAAATCTTCATCAAAATTATCGTCTTTTTTGGAATCCAGAACTTCAATCCCGTGCCGTTGCAATGTGTTGAGCAAAGCTGTCATCCGGTCTGTGTCATGTGCCAGGGTTGGATTAATCTCCAGCAAATCATCGGTATTTAAATACCCCTGGATGGCTGCTTTTTCAAGTAACAAGGATAGAATCTCAGAATTCCTGCTGCGTCTGTCTGGGTATTCCATTCAATTTCCTCCTCCTGAATGGTCCGACTGCAACGATTTAATTAATAATTACAACTGATAATTAACGATGCTTATGTGGGCGTTAAGCCACTGGCTACCTGATTTAAGGCGGATGAACTGGAATAATGAATACAGGTTGTATCATTCCAGTTTACCCCGCATTGCGGACACAACCCTTTGCATTCCGGGTCGTGAAGCGGTTTAATGGGGATTTCCAGTAATAAATATTCTCTTAACAATGGGCCAACATCGATGTACCCGTTTTCCGGCAAGACAAGCTCCGGCTCAACATCAACCGGTTGTTCGCCGGCACGTTGTTTTGGAAATACGTATAATTCGGTGAATTCTACGTTTAAAGGCTGATTAAAATCCTCAAGACAGCGTACACAGGTGGCTGGGATATGCGTGTGAAACTCGCTTTGTAAAAGAAGGCCTTCAGATGTACGGCTGATCCGTATGTTGCCGGTCAAATTGCTTGTTGAAATATCGGCGGCCAAGTCAAAGCCTGTCTCATCAAAGGGAAAATCACGGAAAGTCCCTATGGGCAGGTTATACAGGAAACCGACGTTAATTCTTAAAGGATTATGTGAGGTAATCAAGTGGTTACTGGTTTACAAAAGGTATAATTCTTATGGCAAAATTATAGCACATTGTGATAATTTAGTCAATTTTTATCGATATTATTCATAAAAATATAATATATTTTATTGTTGTCTGCATAATTTAACGGGAGAGTATTTCTATGGTAAAAAAACTTACCATTCTGGTTGCCACTTCCAATCCGGGAAAAATGCTGGAGGTGAAAGATCTTTTTGACGAGGTTACCCATTGCAAATTCAGGCTGATCACGCCGGATGAAGCCGGTATTGCCCTGGATGTGAAGGAAGACGGCCAGACGTACCGGGAGAATGCTGCCAAAAAAGCCCAGGCTTACGGCCGGGCCAGTGGGTTGATTGCCCTGGCGGATGACTCCGGGCTGGAGGTGGATGCGTTGGATGGCCGGCCGGGATTGTATTCGGCCCGCTATACCGGCAGCAACTCCGCAGATGCACTTTCTGCGTCGATGACCATTCATAAGTTATCGGATGCTGCCCGCCGGATTGCCCTGCTGGAAGAGCTCAAAACTTGCCCGCGCCCCTGGAAAGCCCGTTTTTGCTGTGCAGTAGCCGCAGCATTTCCAGATGGTTCGACCCATATTACAGAAGGGATTTGCACGGGCGAAATTGTTCCGGACGAACGCGGGACGAGTGGTTTTGGGTATGATCCGATTTTCCAACTGGATGACCCTGCTTGTGGGGGATTGACCATGGCGGAATTGAGCCTGGAACAAAAGAATCGCATCAGCCATCGGGCCATCGCCGTTCGCCAGGCGATTGAACTGCTGGAAAAGAGGATGGATAATTAGTGGGCGTTAAAAAATTCTATTATTTCTTTACTTTTCCCATAAGGCGAAATTAGTTTTGTCTGGCAGGACATGAGTAGAATTTTCCGTGACGGGTTAATTGAATAATTGTCCATTGGACGGATGCTTCGCTATTGCCCAGCATGACAGGGACGGGAGTATTTTGCCTGGCTGTCATCAGTCTGATAAAAGAAGAAGGGAAACGGCAGGCCGATTGTCATCCCGCAGACGACATTTTTGATTTGATTTCACTCATCGTTGTCTGAATTTGATCGGCAGTGGTGGAATTGTTTTCCATGATTTTCTCCCATAATGCTCTCAGCAATGTTTCGCTGTCCAGTCCCGTTTCCCGATAAGCCTGGCGCAGGGCTTCTGTCTCACTGACCGGCGTGTGAACGGATTTGATCTGCTCCGCCTGTGCGGTCATTTCTTCTGTGGGGATGTCTTTCCAGTCAATGCGCCCTTCGCAGGTCACCCCGCTAATCTCCAAACCCGCTGCAATCAGTTCTTTATGCAGTTTTTCTGCATTGTATTCTTTCCCGGTCATTTTGCTCTCCTCATACCATAACCAACGCAGTTAATCCGCCGCGGATGGTCAAGCCCGCTCCATTTGAACCGTAATAAGTTATCCCTGAGTTCCCGTATTCGAGAAGATAATAGGTTCTCATCCCTTCCTCCATTCTTCCCGCAAAGAATGCAACCGCCGGCCCGATCGAATTATGAATGTGCGGAACCCTGACCTGTGCACTGTTTGCACCGGTCGTATCCACCCCGATTCCAATATTGGCGTTATATGCATCGACGCTTTTCATCAGCAATCCGGCCTGGATCATAATTCCCTCCACCGCCAGACCTGAACAAACTTCCAGTTTTACGTCACCGGTTCCGCTGGCTGCCCGGTAAGCTGTTGTTGTATACGTCCAACTGTTTGTGCTGATGCCACTTTCCATGGGTCTGGCCACCCGGTTGTAGCGGTTCCAGATCAGCCTTTTTGCCGTCGTATCGGCGGAGATGGCTGCCGTGCCGGTAATGCCCACGGTACCCAGATATACCCGGTTGGGATAACCGCTCTTTACCTCGATCCCGTCTTGCGTGGTGAGAGCCACGCTTCTCACGACGGCAGATGCCCACCCTTCCAACTCCAGGGTCAGGGTGCCGGAAATGTCACATAAAAAGACATCCACCGGTTTACCCGCCGGCATACCATCCAGGCTTTTACTCAACTCGGTAAAGGTATATTCTTTCCAGCCGTTGCCATGCCCGTAGACGCTGACCTGGTTGGCAGTGTAAGGGGTGTAATAGATTGTCCCGCCTGTCTCCACATCTGCCACCGGGTTTCCGCTGCTCAAGGTCAGCCGGCCGCCAAAAACCTGCCTGTTTTGCATCCCCAGGTTGGCCAGCCGGTTTTCGCGCCCTTCTGTGTAGATGCTGGCTGCGTCGATCCGGCTGCCATCCCAATAGAAGCCCCCAATCCGCCGCCGGTCGGTGCTTTCAGTGCTGGTGGTGTTTACATCGAGTGTAAAAGTGGTGGAGCCTTCACTGCGGACGGCAAAAATATAATATTGGGCCGCACTTCCCGCCGGTTTGGAACCGGCTGCCAGGTCTACGTTGGCATTGGCGGTCAGCATGCAGCCGTTTACCATCAAGTACACTTTTGCTGTTGCCGAAGCCGGAACCCTCACCCTGTCCGTCTCCAGCAGCTCTATTTTCAGTCCTTCCTCATAATGGGCCAGCAGCGCGCCAAGGGGAGCAGCATTCAGTTCGTTTTTCCCCAGATATAAGGCATCATTGCGCAGGTTGTTGTAATGAGCACTGGCTGTTGGCTGCCCAGGTGTCACTTCACTGGATAATGGATACACCATACTTGTGTCCTTTCATTCTACAGGGTGTCATCTTTCTGTTTTTAATTCACCCGTTTGGGGGTCGATTTTCGATTCAGGTTGACCACTTTCTTCAGTTTCTTTCATCCAAGCGGGATCCAGTATCGGCCCCGCTTCTTCACCGCGCTTGAGCATGGATTCCACATCCACGGTTTCGCCGGCAAAGCGATAAATCAGGCGCAGGTATTCGGCATCGTCGATCAGGCCGCGGTTGCGAACCTTGCCCAATGCCGTGACGATGTTATTCATCGCCATGGCCAGGCTGACATTGTCCCTCGCGCTGATGTCTGCCCCCTTGACCTGAAATTCGGCATCCTGATCCACCCTGTGATCCACCCAGGCTCTGCGCCGGAGGGCAATTCCCAACAGGTCATGCATCATCCACAAGAAATACTTTTGACGTTGCTCAAATTTGCGATATGTAGGCCCTCCGGCGGCCTCGGCGGTGGTGCGGGTCGCGCTTTCAGGCTCGGCCAGGAAGTGCATGGGTATACCGCTGCCCGCCGCGATCATTTTCTTTAATGCCAGGCCATCGTTCATGGCATCCATGCTGGCCAGGTTGGGTTCGATCACGCTCCATTCCTCGCTTTCATCGGTCACCAGAATACTGCCCGGTTTGGGTTGACTGGCGTTCAATGACCGCTGCCTGGCAATACGCTCGGCCTCGCTGGTAAATTTAGCCTTCACCACGTACAAAAACGCCGTTCGGAAACGGTTCAGCCTGGCCCGGTCCTCCAGCCAGTTTGCATATCTCGAAAGCCATTTCAGCAAGGGGGACAAATCGCTTTCGCCCCACTGCGCCCCGACCGGCCGGTTGATGGCATAATGCACCATGACCGTTGGAAATACCCCGTTTGTGTCCGGTTCATCGGCATTGAAACGGCAGGCAGGCCAGGGCTGGGGGTTCATATTTCCCAGGTCAGCTTTGGGGAAGAAGTACATTTCCTGCTCGATGTCGTTTTCGGCACTCTCGATCCGCTCGATGTACGCAGCCGGAACTGCACGAAAGTAGGTCATCCCGGACGGATCAGTGCTGAGCAGAACAAACAGGTTGCCGGTTCTTGCCAGCTCATCGCTCCATTCGATGGAGCGGATTTCAAGCTGGTTTAACGGGTGAGACCACACCTGCTTGAGGAAGTCGCTTGTGTGCTCATCCTTGCAGTCAAAGGCCAGCCCACCTCCCACCACAAACTGGGTGGTGAGCTCGATAATTCGCCTGGCAAGGGGGTTGACCCGCCAGGCTTCCAGCGCCTGGTCGAACGTCTCATTGCGGTCATACGAATACCGGTCGCGGTACGTTTCGCCGGCCGGTCTTACACCGGCTAGAAAATCGTTCCCGGTTTCGGCTGCCGTCAGAGCAGCCCTGACCCGCTTTTCGATTTCCGGGCCAAATATCTTTCTGGTCATGCGTTCAAAGATTCGCATGGAACCTCCGTTTTGTTGTGAAGATTGGTCATTCTTCCCTGCTCTATGGCCGGGCTTTTTGTGCAGATAGATAGGCTTGCAGCGCATGGTTGAGCTCACCTGCCTGAAGCATGAAATTTTCGATTTGTGCTTCCAGAACAGACAAAAGGTCTTCATCACCGGTTTGCTGTTCCAGCCCCAGCCATGTGCGAAACTCAGCCAGGCTGCCGTTGTAGCTGTTGAGATCCACTTTCTCCCCGTTCATCCCCGGCAGGATAAACCGGTCGCCGCTCCACTGGTGCAAGGTCCAGCGCGTGATTCCCTTTGGCAAGGCGGGTTCCATCTGGCAGGGGGCATCTTTTTGCAGGAGTTCCTCCCAGGTGAGCGTCACCCGGCCGGAGGGATATGCCCAATGTGCAATCCACAGGGGATAATCTGCCAGCCAGCCGATTGCCGGCAACGCATAATCATGGATAAAGCTGGCCCGCGTATAAACCAACATCTTCATTTTGCCGGCCGCGATATGAGAGACAGAACGTGACCCGTTCAGGATGGTTGCGGCGGTAATACTTCCGGCCTTGCTGATCTTTGCCGGAGAAAGCAGTTTCTTGATTTTTCCGGGCCACTCGTTCCAGTCGGCCCAGTACTGCTCGAAATCCAGCGCGGCAAAGTCGTATTCTGTACGAATGGTATTTTCAAGGAAATACTCTCCCTGGGCCTTTCCGTCCCTCAAAGGGTCGCACCAGTGGTAAAGACCGGTGGCAATCCCTGCCTGCCGGGCTGCGGCAGCCAGCTCGGGGAAATTCGGGTTGACCCGGTAATCCCCCTGGGTAGCTTTGATGACCGCAAATTCAATCCCTTTTTCCTTCAACAGGCTCCAGTTCACATTTTTTGTGGTCGAGCCGATATCGATCCCGTAAATCATTTTTTTCCTTTCTCCATGCACCTGGCGGAAAACATAATCCCCGTGTTCTCTGCGTCTCCGTGTGAACCTTGTTCAGCGCCAGTAGCCTGTCTCCCACGTCAAATCGCCGTCCCAAAAGCTGAGGTTGAAACGGCTTTCATCGATGACCCCCTGGTATCCGCCGGCGTTGGTCAAATGCACCCGGATGGTGGAGTACCCGGCATAGTGCTTTTCGGTGGCCGCATATTCGATCGCACCCAGGCCAACGATGGCGCCCAACCCAAAACCGAATTGAATATCCTTCAGCTTGCCCAGATAAGCCATCAGCATGGTGTACATTTCCTGGCGGTTGGCTTCGTGCCGGCTGCCGTCCGGGTTGATCAAATCATCTGCAAGCAGGACGTCAAAGTAAACCCACACCTTCATGGGGATGGTAAGCCCGGTAAAGACCTCTCTTTTGATAGCCAGGCCTTCCGGGTAGTGGCTGGCGGGATCCAGAACAAACCCGTAGGCTTCACCCCCGTTAATATCGGGATGTCTTAAGGTGATATGGCAGTTACTTCCAATGATGTGCATTGCTTCACTCTCTGCCCGGTATGGGTTTTTTCACTTTATCGGCAGGGATTTTCATTGCTTTCATCCCTGCTTTTGCCGCCTGTCCCACCGGTCGAGTGTCCAGCCGTTGGTGAGAGTACCCCTCAAGGCTTGCCCGGATTTCAGCGACAGCAGGTCCTCCAAAAAATCGGCCAATAACCCCTCCGACCAGGTCTTTAACTTCTCCGGTTCTTCCGATTTCCTGCCATAGGCTTCCACCAGGTGAATGCCGCGCATCATGGCCGCCTTGCCGGCCGCACCATTTTCAAACAGGGTTTCATGTGCCGTCGGGATGGTGGTGACGGTCGCATCCTCCAATCCTGCGATGGTATGCCAGGCAGTATAGGTGAGGCGGATCACATCACCGGCCACGGGGGCGTGTCTCCCGCTGATATACAATAATCCTTGTCCATCCCGCCGGTAGAAATACCACTGCTGCAGCACGGCGGGTGTCTGGCAGCCGGCCCGGTATGGGAAATTGACCTCCAGGACGGTCAGAAGGTCGGTCAGCGCGGCCAGGCTTTGCTCACGCCCTTCGGCCGTCACATTGATGGAACAAGTTTTCACCTGCGGCAGGGCCTTGCTGTAAGCAGCCAGCGCCCAGCTCGCAGCCTCATCCAGTACAGTATCGTCATAGCGGTCGCTGCCGGTATCCCCCAGCACAATCCTTATCTTCGACCGGTAACCAGTCAAATCAGTCATGGGCATTTCTCCTGCCTGGTTTCCCTCCCCAATCTCTTTCGATAAAGGGGAGGGCTTGATCAGGCAATTTTTCTACAGGTGGGTAACAATTTCTGTGAGTGTTATCTTGACCCTTTCACGCGCCGGGCCATTTGCTCACGATACTGTTCAGGTTCGCCGGGCTCCTTTACTTGCAGGCTCGTCCCGATTAACGGGACATTCTTTACGGCCAGATGGGTTGCTTTTGAAGCCAGAAGCTGCGAGACGTACCCGATCACCACCATGGCTGTTTTGGCAAGAGAGCCCATCTGCTCATCCACCTGACCCAGGTCGATATTCGGGTTGATCACACGCAATATAAACAAGACTGCCAGTCCCGCAAGGTTGAGTCCGGCGCTCCAGGTTTGCGCATCCCCGTCTTTCACCAGGCCGGTCAGCTTGAGTATATTAATGATGACTGCAATGAGTGCCGCCATTCCCACCAGTGCTGACCACTGCGTCAGAATTTCGCTAAAATCCATTCATCTCTCCTTTGTTACGAAAATTATGCATCTGCGGCCGACATCAAGCGTCGGCTACGACATCAAGCGTCGGCTACGTTGCTTTTATGCAGCGGCCTGAAATCATTCACCCAGACTGCCAGGAAATGCCTCACCTTCAGGCGATGTTCATCGTTCATAAAGACAGCCGGGCTCAGGTTATCCCCGGCGATAAAGACTTCCGGCATCAAACCAAATCGCTCTCCCACGTAGATGGCCGGTGCGATGCGAGGGTCGCACACCGCTGCCCAGTTTGTGGCATCCGTCCACTCGGGTACCACCTTCACGTCACCGGGCTGGCCGCGTTGCATATTCTCGCTGTAGATGTTGGCGGCATTTTCCAGGCTTGGGTACAGGATTTTCATGGCGGTCAGTTGCAGCGCTCTGGGAACCAGCAGATAGCGCGGGTTGATGGCCATCTTTGGCCCGGCCCCATAATATCCGGCTGCGTTTTTAATCAGCATGGGCTGGTCGTAGACGGCCTTGCAGGCGGCGTCCCATTCATCGGCGGCCAGTGCTGCGGTGAGCAGGTTGGCATGCCCGCCGGATGCGGTAACGGCGGTCGCATTGAACAGCGTCCCGCTGTCGGCCATGGCGGGACCGGCGCCGCTGTTGGCAGTGAATACCTCGGCCACCAACTGGCTGATTTTCCGCAGCCCGGCGCTGGCCAATTCCCTGGGGTAGGCTGCCAGTTTGCGGGTCTCGTCGCGGTCGATCAGCTCCAGCGTCAGAGGGATGTACCCACCGTACTTCAAAAAGGTGCCGGTTTCCGGGCTGTCGCCAATTTCCAGCTCCGTATATTCAGCACCTTCCGCCACGGTTGGCAGGCTTCCGACTGTGCCGACCAGGGTGCCGGTGATGGTATTCAACGTGTTGAAATGTTCAACCGACACAATCTCTTTCCACCAGTCATAACCGGCCTGCCCCAATACTTCCCAGGTGTTGACGATGACCTTGTTCATCACGTTGGCAACCAGGCCGCTGAAATCGGCCGTTCCGGCCAGTTGGGCCCTCTCCGGATAATAGCCGCCGTACAGGTCATAATCTCCGGTCAGCATCATGTACAGCTCACGAATGCCCTGCAATTTGCGGACTTTCAGGGCGCGGTTTTCTTTTTCACGCGGGGCGCCCAGCAGATCCTCGGCAGCCACCTGCAACTGGTCACGCGTGTCGAACATACCCTGCACACGGCCGGGTCCCTGGATGATCATTCCACCGGTGAGCTCACTTACCAAAGTGCGGGCGTCGTCGATGGCGCTTTGCAGTTCAACCGGCTCGAATATCTTGCCGGCAAACTGATTTTTTATATGGTTCTGCATCGGCAGCGGGAGTTTGCTGGCAGACAGCGCTGATTCAAGCAGATGGCCGCACATCGCAGCCCTGACCTTGCGGTTTTCCTCAGCGGCGGTTGCCAGCTCATCCTGACGTTTTTGTTCGTTCAGCAACAGCCGGACGGCCTGCCGGCTTTCATCCAGCCCGGGCGTCACCTGTGCAGATGTTCCCTGTGGGGTTGTCTCCTGAGCAGACCCTTCCCCACCTGGCCGGACATCCATCTTTTCTTTGTATTCCATGATTTCTTTGTCCTTTCCTTTCTTGATAAATTTTGACCCTGTTTCCACTGTGCTGACCGGCGCTGCCTGATTGAGAGCCCGTAGAAATGCGCCTCCCCGGGCCGGGTTGTATACCAGGTCAACACTGTATACCTTGAGAATCCGCTCCACGGTCTTCCCCTTGGCCGTGAACAATACGTCGGCCGAAAAACCAATTTTGGGTTTCGGCTCCTGCTGCTGGATCACCTCCTTTCCCAACTCGGTCAGTAACCGCCCGCCGGGTCCGGCGGCTTTCAGTTTCACTTTGATACCCCGGGCAGTTTCGTCCCATTCTGCCTGGTCAAAAACCCCCGCCAGATCACGTATGCTGCGCTCCCACAGACTGTGGTCGATAAAACATTCAATCCCGTTCCAGAGGGAAAGCGATTCCTGCAACACTCTGGCATCGAACAGCCAGCCATTTCCTTCCCCGGCGGTCATGGCCAGCACCTCGAACGTGCCCGGTCCGGTTGCTTCTCCCGCCCCGCTCATTCGCTGTCTGATTTTTTCCAAACTACACTCCTTTCTATCGATTGATTGTTAATACCCCTTGTCCAAATCATCCAACACGTCGCGTGCCTGCAAGACGACCGAGGGTGAACTGACCAGCCAGGCCTGATGATCCAGCACGGCACACAATGCGGCACTGATCAGCAGGTCGTCATGCAGGATTTCGCCTGTCACGGGATGCCGTTTTCCGTTGGGGACGCCCCAGCGCATCAGCTTGCCGGGCCCATCCAGTACCTGGTATTCACAATATTCACACTGCTGCCAGAATTCAGCCTGAAGTTTGGGGTCCCATCCCGCAGTCGGTTCTCCAGCAGCCGGCTCTTTCCAGCGGCCGGTATCGCAAATCGAAAGGAAATCCCAGCCCAACTGGCTCTTGCTGGACGATGAAAACACAAAGGGGTGGATGCGATCCCCCAACACCTTGGCCAGAAAGGAAGCCATGCCGGCACCTACCCCGGTGGCATCCACCACCACATGGCGGGCATTCCAATGCTCGATGATGGCTTTCAGCCGGCCATACAATTCACTGTGTTTCACCCCGATCCACTGCTGGCGGTGGACGACATGGTAGGTGGGCGCCTGAATGACCGGATCCTGAAGGGTTCCCGTTAACACCTCCACCACCGTCAGGGCAGTCAGATCGCGCAGCGGGTTCTGCAAAGCCGTCAAGTCATCCGAGACACCTTCATCCTCACCGGCCAGGTCGATCATGATGGCGTACATGGCACCGGGCAGCGGCTGGATCTGCGGGATATGGCTGCCCCGCATAAGCGCCCGCCGGGAAGACGGGAACATGCCTGCCTCGGCATCGATCTCTTCGGCATAATACTGGGTGCGGATCATCGGATGGCTGCGGCCCAGCCGCGCAACCTGTCCGGCAACGAATTTTCCATAGGCAGGCAGCTCTCTGGCAACGTCATCGGCCGTGATGACAAAGGCGCGCCGGATGCCGTCGATTTTCTCGGCTTCGCGGGCCGAGCGCAGCTCACGGGCCAGCAATGTGCGGCTGGTCCAGGCTGTGCCCCAGAAGACACGCGTGGCGTTGGTACTGGAGGCCATCGGTGCGATATCCTTGTCAAACTTGGGGATCTGGATGTCCTGTGCTTCGTCCACCTCCAGCAAAACGCTGGCCGTAGCGCCGACGATATTGGTTTCGGGCGAACCGGACAGGAAGAAAATGCGTGAATTTCCCAGCCGGTAGATGTAGCCGGATTCCTTGCTCCATAGACCGCGCGTGAATATATTGCGGTTCAGCACTCTTTCCAACCGGCGCATGGCATTCAGGCTTTGCGGTTTCCAGGTGGGGCTGATTTTGACCATCTCCGTGTGATAATCTTTCAACAACAAAAGAAGGTATGCTTCGATTTGTGCCTGCAGCTCGTTTTTCCCGCTCTGGCGTGGAAACATGACTGCCAATGAAAGCCCTCTACCAAGAATGACCGACCTGACCACCGCAGCGGCCACATCCTGCTGGTAGGTTCTCAATTTCAACTGGCCTACGGAACGGGTCAATTGAACGATGTCTTTGAGTAGCGGCTTCACGTCACCAGCGCTTATCTCTCGATTGCTTGTTTCTCCTTCCAAAAGGCCATCCGGCGAGGTCACAGACATGAATTTTGTGATCCTTTCATTGGTGAAAAGAAAGATGCACCATAAGATGCACAGACCACTGCTTGAGGTGTCAGCCGGGACAGTAGCGGCCGGGGGACAGCCCGGACGGGCAGGAGAGCTGCTGCGGAAAGGCTGTTGGAGTTTATGAAGAGCCTTGCAGCGGATGATTTCCATAACCGTTCTGCTGCCGGCTGTGGCAATGACTGCGCTGTCCCCCGGCCCGGGTGAGCAGGGAACAGGCGTTATCCCCCTGCTGGCCTGTTCCCGTTCTGCCCGCGTTGTGAGCCAGATCTGCCCTGCTTGGGGCTCACATGCCATGCCGGTGCTCACCGCCACCTGATGCCACTCCACCGGCCTGTGATATTTGTATGATTCTGTTTTCACTATCCAAATAGTTTCCATTGATCCGGTAATTTCTACATCAAAATAGTACGTATGTTCTATATTTAGATCCTATTTTGACAAGTTTTTCGATTTTTTCAATCTGTCAAAAGAGACAGATCGGTGATATGCATCTGTTGTTATGGACAGTGAAGTGGAACTGGGCGGGCAAAGGCGGGCGGTCGCAGACCGCCCCTGCGGCTGTGCTTTTATATCAGAAACCACGAAGAAACCACGAACACACGAAAGGCACGAAAAAAGTAAACAGCAAATTTTCGTTTGTTTCGCGACTTTCGTGGTTAATGGTTTTGTAAAATTAAAAGAGGAAAAATCAGGAAGGGAATTGTTTGTCAATCCCCATTTCATGGGTGACTTCACGGATGGCCTGGTCGATAACCTGGCGGAGTTCGCTTTCGTCATCCTCGCGCAGTTCTGTTTGTGCCTTCAGCATGCGCAAAATGGTCTGGCAGGCCAGCGACAGGGTACGCACCAGATCCTGAACCGTCTGAAGATCTGCATCGTCTTGCTCCATTTCGATCAACCGGCGGATATAGACTCTCAGCAGGGCAACCTCTTCATCCAGGCTTTTCGATTTCAACTGGTCCAGCCCATTGGTATCCGAGAGTTTCCAAGTGCGGGAATAAAAACCGTGTTTGAGCGCATTGGTATTGCCGGGTTGGGCTCCGCGCCGGCGGGTTTCCGGATTAGTATCTTTGCCAGGATCCATTTCTTCTTTCATAAATTGTTTTAACTCCATTAACGGCTCGGGGAATGACCGGCCGTTTTGTACATTTTTATTATATAGAATAAATGTTCTATTTCAAGATAGATAAAATGATATGTTATTCGGTGTACTAACCCTATTCCATCCCCATGGCTGTCCCGATGATAACAAGGGTACAGCAAGTTTATCGCTGCACCCTCATACAATGGTCAATCATTTCGCATTCGGAAACCGCCGGTTCTGGCCCGTCTACCGGAGAAATGCGTGATGTTCGGTTAGCTCATCCGGTAAAAGCCGTTTCTTACAGTTGGGTCTCTGTTCCCATAATGTAGTTTTGCAGACCCTCGATAAGACTTTTCTGGTTGGTAATGATGGCTTTGACCACATCACCGATCGAGATCACACCCACCACTTTGCCCTTTTCAACCACCGGCAGGTGACGGATGTGCTTGTCGGTCATCTGGGCCATGCAGACATCCATGGTGTCGTCCGGGCTGATATAGTAAACCGTGCGGGTCATCACCTCGGTGACGGGGGCATCCGATGTCTTTCCTTTCAGGCGGGTACGGCGGGCGTAATCACGTTCGGAGAAAATACCCTTTACCTGGTCATTTTCGATGACCAAAACCGCTCCAATATCTTTTTCGGCCATTAACCTTAAGGCATCCAGAATGGTGGCTTGTGGCTCCACAGAATAAATATCCTTGCTTTTTTGGTTCAGCACTTGCCTGACAGTAGTCATTGTAAATCCTCCCTGTTTAGTGATTTGTGTCAAGAATTTCAAACAATAAACAAGACTCCTTTAATTTTATATTGCTCCCCAGTTTGAAACCTGACGAACAAACCCGACTGAATGACTTTTTCCACTCTTTTGTATTAGTTTATATATTTTTTTGACCATTGTCAATTAATAGTGTACGGAATTCGGATTAAATGAATGTTATATTTTCTTCAACCTGCCTTTTTTGAACGAAACGGTGAATTTGAGCAGGTTTCGAGAAGAGTAAATACGGTATTGCTTCCATTTGTATGATTAGCAACTGACTGCGGAATACCGCAGAAATGCATGGACAGGCTTGCCTGTGGAAATTACTGGTTGAAAATTGATATTTGATTGAAATTCTTCGGGGATCGTCAAGTAAAATAAAGCGCAAAAGAACTTGTTTGATTCGATCCGTATCGATTCGGCCATCTGTCAATTTCACGATAAATACGGGTGATCCTCATCGGATCAATGAAAATTCTATGAACCTTGCAGGAACACATTTTAGCGAGGGTTGCAAAGTGAGTATGGGAAACGGAAAAGCCTGATATGGAGCCACTGGGCCAGTTTAGTGAAAAGGAAAAGGCCGTCATAGATCTTCTTCTCCAGGGAAAAAGCAATAAACAAATTGCCCTTGGCCTTGGTGTATCCAGTCGAACGATTGAATTCCATTTAAGTAACATTTATGCCAAGCTGGGAGTGAATTCGCGTTCGGAAGCCATATTAGTGATTACGAAAAATTCCCCTGTACCATCATCCAATAGGCAAGCTGTCGATGATTTGCGGAAATCCACAGTAGTAATCCCTTCCATGGCGGATGATAATGGCGAAAAGCCGATATCACCACGGAGGATTCCCATGCAAAAAAAGAAATTAACATTGGTAGGTTCGGGTTTGCTGATTGGCATACTGATTATCTTTTTTATCTTTTCCAAAAATTCAGGGGGAAGCTCAAAAACACCCGAAGCAACTCCGATACCTGAAACTGTCGTAGCCGTAAACCCATCCCCATTGCCTTCTCAGGAACAAGTAGTACCTGTCGGTGATGAGTACACATTTACCCAGACTGTTGATTCGACGGTTGTCAAGCTATTCTTGAACTGGTTTTATATTGATTCGGGCAGAATGCATCTGGATATAACGGTATGTGACCTTCCTGTACCGGATGATTTCAAGCCTGTTTACATTATCGATCAGCGGAAAATTGCACTATATAAAGCCGATGGCAGCCCGATAGAAATAGCACAGCACACCAATTTCGGGGGTGGAAGTGGAGGCGAAGAGGAGCAACCTTCAGAAGAAAAAGCATCCTGTTACTATAACCAGACTTTCGAATATTCATTGAAGGAAACCCCTTCGGCAATTTCTCAAGAAGATTCTTATATTCTGGATATTCCGGTCGGTGGATCTGTTACCGGCGAAACGGGAGAAGTCAGATCGATCCCATCTGCCACTTTTCATTTGGAAGTTAAACCCACTTATTCCGGATCATTAACCTTTGCAACTCAAAAGACTGCTGTGATAGAAAACAAGACGGTTACATTCAAAGGATTGGAAGTAAATCCATCCAGTGCTGTGGTAATTTTTTGTGTTTTCGATCCGGAAGGTGAACAGTGGTTTCCCGGAGTCAATCTTCTCTATAAGGGTAATATTATTACCTCGTTCAGCGCGGGGTTAATCGACGGTTCAAGCGGGGACACAAGCCAGGAGATGTGTTATCGACTTAATTATTCGTATACATTCCACCTTGACGCTACAAGTGACCCCAAAACAGAACTATCCATTCTGGTGGCGAAATTGACCAAAGATCAACCTGAACGTTTATCCTATCAATTAATCGCCCACGCGCAGAATCAACTTGCCGAGGAAGGTATTGAATTTAGTTATGTGATTGTCAGTCATGGATCGGATATTTTGATTACCAAAAAACCGGAAGGGCTATCGGAAGCAGAGGCTGTGAAGATAGTACAGGATTCCCTGACCGAGGAAGCGGCGCCATCGGATACCATTGTATTTGATCTCCAATAACCATTGTTTGGATATTTATTCAATACAAGGATTTTCCCCAGATGACAAAAACCGGTTATTCATCGTTGTTCCTGCTAATGATCTTGTTATTCACAGGATGCTCCTCGCCTGTAAAGGCTCAACAGCCAGGCGAGCAGACCATTTCACCCAATCTGGTGACGGGTACGGCAGTTGTATCTGCTAAATTCACTCAGGCTGCGGAAGCAACAATGTATCCGCCAACTCCTTTTCCTGTTGAGCTGTATCCAACTATGGATTGGACAGGCTGGACGCCTTCGCCGTCAGAAATCGTTGCCAGTGATAGCGGCAAGTCATTTGATTTCCGGTTGACTTCAAGATTTTCGATAGTCCTCAAAGAGACAGAATACCCGGCTGCAAATCTGGAACTTAATTGCGTTCCCGAAATTGTTCTGGGAAGAATATCCAATGTAATGGGCGTTTCACCAGACTATTATGTTATTGGATATGAGGGCAGCGGCCTGGGTCAATGCACGATTCAAAATGGCCCATTTGAGGTAACGATTAATATTGTCGATCATCCTTGATAGCGCAATTTTTCTATATACCGCTATTGACAAATTTTCAAAAACGACTATTATTAAATAGAATAAATGTTCTATAATTTTATCTTATTCAACATCGTTGAATAAGATAAACCACCTTCACTTACAGGAGTATGATGACACGACTACTGTTTTTACCCAATGATCAAACTTTCTTGCTGCTCGATTCCCCTTTCCCGGCCGAAGCGGTTGTGGATGCAGTGCAGTCCGGGCGGTGGACGCCGCCCGAGCCCTATGACGGCCTTCTGGCTGAACTCAAAACGGAAATCTCGTTCCAGGCTCTCCAACAGGGAACTTTGGTCATTATCATCACCAGCCATCCTCTGGCTATGGAAGCCGGCGCCATGTTGGTACACCCCAAAACCGCCCGCTCCTCCGGTGATTTTCTGACCGGCCGCCAATCTGATGTGCTGCAGTACATGGTCGAAGGCCTGACCACCAAGGAGATTGCCTTGCGCCTGGGTTTGCAGCCGCGCACTGTTCTTATGCACATCGCTGCGCTCAAGCGTCGTTTGGGAGCCAACACGCGTGCCCAATCGGTGATGCGCGCTGCGACTCTGGGTCTTTGCAAAACGGGAACCCGCCCCCGTACGTGACATGCTTACAGGTACATCAGTGGTCACATCCCTGTCCTTGTCCTTGGCGATCGATACAACTTGCATCAATCGGCAAACACATTTTACAGTAGTGAACATTTCGACCAGGAATATACTATAATTTTATTAATCGGATAACGGGACGAAATATGCTCCACCGCTTTTGTCTCTTGCTTGAAAGGAGATGAAAAGATGAGGTTTTCAAATTTCTCACTTTTGTGTATTTTT
>JAJFTV010000120.1 GCA_021372725.1 Chloroflexota bacterium
GTACCTGTTGCGCAAGTGGGGCCTTATATTTTACGTTGGCCATTTACGGAGCAGGAATTGCATGTGTCCTTATTGGCAGCCAGAGATAGAAAAGAGCAGTTTGAAAAATCAGGCGACAAAAATTATAAGGAACGGATTAAACGAGGGCATACTTTGTCAGGAGCCGACCGTTTTTCTTTATGGTTTTCACGAAATTATATGGTTGTGATTTCATTTTTATTGCTCCTTTATGTCGGGTTGCCTGTCTTGGCACCTGTATTGATGCATTATGATCTGACCGGGCCGGCAAAAGTAATATACGCCATGTACAAACCGCTTTGTCATCAACTTGGTTTTCGATCCGTTTTTCTCTACGGAGAGCAGTTGTATTATCCAAGGGAACTGGCTCATCTCGAAGGATACAAAACTTATGAGATGATAACAAATCAAAAAAATATTAATATTAACGAAGCACGTAGATTTTTAGGTAATGAACAGATTGGATTTAAAATTGCATTGTGTCAGCGTGATCTTGCAATCTATGGCTCATTGTTGTTATTTGCTCTAATATTTATGGCCAGCGGACGCAAGATTAAAGGTATCCCCTGGTATATATGGGTCATCATAGGGTTGATTCCGATTGCCCTGGATGGCTTTTCACAATTGCCAGGTTTTGCAGGTAATATTCTCCCCGATTGGCTGCCTGCCAGAGAATCTACTCCGGCGTTTCGTTTTATCACCGGTTTTCTGTTCGGTTTTACCACCGGCTGGTATCTCTTCCCCATGTTGGAAGAAACAATGTCAGACTTATTTCACATGATGGATCGGAAATTAAATATTATAAAACAACTGAATGAAAGCGACGAAATCGAAACGTATGCTCCTTCAAAATAAAAACGGTATTCAGTTTCTACAATTTGAATCATTTACAGCGCATAATGTCATGCACGGCTTTTTTATGCGGCATGGCGGGGTGAGCCTGGATCCTTGGCGTTCGTTGAATTTGGGCGGGAATAATGGCGATCCGCGGGCTAATGTTGTAGAAAACCGTAGAAGGATTTTTGATGCCATTGACAGACCGGTTGAATCCCTTTTTGATGTCTGGCAGGTTCACAGTGATACGATAATTTGCACGGATTCACCTCGTCAACTGGATAGCGATCCCCTTCAGGCCGATGCAATATTGACAGATAACCCTGATATTACATTGTTTATGAGATTTGCCGATTGTGTTCCCGTCTGCCTGTTTGATCCAGCAACGCAGGTGGCAGGAATGATCCATGCCGGGTGGCCGGGTACTGTAAAGAAAATCACTTACAAGACAGTTCTAAAAATGGTAAAAAATTATGGCAGCAAACCCGAAAATATCATTGCAGGCATAGGCCCCTCCATTTGTGTAAACCATTTCGAAATAAAAAAGGATGTCATTGAACAAGTCATTAACCGTCTTTCACCGGATGGCGACAGGTTTCTTATTTATCAGGACGGCAGAACATATTTTAATTTACAGACCGCGAATGAATACCAGCTTAACCTGGCGGGTGTTGTCAAAGTGGAGACAGCCGGAGTTTGTACGGCATGTAATACAAAAGACTGGTTTTCACATCGTGGGGAGAAGGGTTCGACCGGTCGTTTTGGGGCTTTACTGGCGTTATAATTCACCGATATGACAAATTTATCATCGCTTGAGATTGAAATTGCCAGAAATCTGGATTCTGTAAATAATCGGATTTCGAAAGCTGCCAAATCAGCAGGAAGAAAACCAGAAGATATACTGCTTGTCGTTGTCAGTAAAAAGCAGCCTGTTCGTGTAGTCCGGGCAGCGATGAACGTGGGCATAAGAAATTTCGGAGAAAATTATCCGGAGCAAGCTGTCGATAAAATCGCTGCCTTTATCCATGATCCGAATATTCGATGGCACATGATTGGCCATCTCCAGAGCAGAAAAATAAGGATTGTTGCCCAAAAATTTCATTCTATGCAATCGTTAGACAGTCTGGATTTGGCAGTAAAACTAAACGAGAGTCTGGGACAGGAAAAAAAGATTTTACCAGTTTTACTTCAATTCAATGTGGGGGGAGAACTCAATAAACACGGCTGGGAAGCTTCGAAAGAAGAACACTGGGAAGAGCTGTTACCTGATGTTGCAGAAATTTTAAAATTGCCGTTTTTGGATGTTCGTGGATTAATGACGATGCCTCCCCTGGAAATTGAGATTGAAAACGCCAGAATGCATTTCAGGAAATTGTACAGATTAAAGGAATTTCTTCAACATAATTTTCCGCAAAAATCCTGGAGCAGTCTTTCGATGGGGACCAGTGTTGATTTTGAAGTGGCAATCCAGGAGGGCGCGACCATTATTCGTGTAGGGCAGGCTATTTTGGGTACGAGAGTTTAGAAAGTCATTTTGTGAAAATTCAGGAGACTATTTAGATGATCCAATTGTTGATCAATATTGTGGATATTATCGTTAAATTGTTATCACTGTTGATAATTGCGGACGTAGTCCTTTCTTATTTTATGGCTCCCTATCACCCCATTCGACAGCGCATTTCCAGGTTTACCGAACCATTGCTTACGCCAATCCGCAGGGTATTGCCTGCGATTCAGGGGATAGATTTTAGCCCATTTATTTTGATCCTGATCGTTCAACTAATTGAAATTATTCTGGTAAATATTCTCAGATTGTTTCAATAAGACATCAGGGTGTGGTTAGTTTGCATACAATATTCGGCCACAGGTCGAACAAAAGAATAATTCCGATGACGAACGAACTGACTGCCACTCTGCTGGGGTAAGCGGTGCCCCGCAGGCTTCACAAGCCCGATCTTCGACACGCGCGACGGCTGAACCATTTTTCTGTTTGATCAAGCGAGAATAAATTTCCAGACTTTCATTTTGAAGAGAAGCTGCCTTGGCATTGCGTTCTGTTTCAAAGGTTGCTTTTTGTTTAAGCAATTGTGATTTCTCCCCTTGCAGCAGTGAGTGTGAAGTAGCTACTTCCGATTGGACTCGCTGCAGCAGTTCACCCAGTTTCTTAATCTCTTCTTCCCGTATTTCAAGATCCATCAAGCCTTCCAATTGGGCATCGTCATTTTTATCGCGGTTTTTTTTATCTGCATTGACTTTATGCTGAAGATCGGCCAATTCCTTGGGGTTGCGAATTTTACCGGAATACATGGCCGCTTCGTTCGTTTCGATTTCAAGACGGATTGCCTTCCCTGTTTCTTCCAGCTCACGCAGATTTTTCTTTGTTTTATCAATAGCCAGTCTGGCGATGTGGATATTTTCCTCTGCATCAGCAATTCGTTTATCTCTGGAAATAATCGCATCAATTTCATTGATCCTGGATTGGATATTATTTATCTGAATATCCACTTTTTGGAGCTGGTAAAGGTGAAATGCCTGGTTCATGCGGAAGTCCTTTCCTGCGGCTGACTGGTAATTGTTAATTTTGAAATGTCCGTTTGAATAAATTGCCGATTATTTGAAATCTATGTATACTGTCAGAAGTATTCCTATGAAAACACATTCTCAAATTATTCTTACCGGCATTATCCTGCTAATTATAATTTCTTTGCCATATATTGTTGCTGCAAAGAGCACTGGAAATACAACACAGTTTGGAGGTTTTCTCCTTAATCCCATTGATGGTAACTCCTATCTTGCCAAAATGAATGAGGGGTATTCAGGCGAATGGTTATTTACTCTTCCCTTTACCCCTGGGCATGAAAATGGAGCATTCCTGTTTGAGTTCTATTTGTTTCTTGGCCACGCAGCCCGGTGGATGAGTATACCAATCCTTACAATGTTTCATCTGGCCAGAATCGTTTCGACTGCGATATTCTTTGTTGCACTTGTATACTTTCTACGAAACACGATCAAGCTGTCGGATAAGAAACTATCCCAGGCTGTCATGTTCGCCTGTTTTGGATCAGGCGCAGGATGGCTCTTTTTTGCTTTTGGGATTAAAACCAGCGATTTCTGGGTGGCAGAGGCGTACCCATTTCTCTCTGCATATTCCAACCCCCATTTCATACTTGGCATGGCGATATTATTAATGCTTCTGACAAAGCTGGAAGCCAGTACAAGACGTGATTTGGTCATCGTTTGGGCATTGGGGTTATTGCTCGCAATCATCATGCCTTTCGCTGTCATTTTGGCCGGTGTAATTATTTCCGGGTATGAAGTTTGGCGATGGCACGAAAACAGGAAAATCCATTTACGCCCTATTGCTGTCCTACTGATGGGGGGCGGAATTTGTGGAATTTTTCAATATTGGCAAACACTACGGGATCCACTACTGGCAAACTGGAATACACAAAATATCACGCCGACCCCGCCAGTTTGGGATCTTTTCATCGCACTCTCACCAGCTTTACTTCTGGCATTTATTGGGATTAGAAACATCTGCAAAACCAGGCCCATCAGTCAGGGAAACAAAATTCTTTTGATCTGGCTATTTTGCACTGCGATATTGTTAATCGTTCCATTCTCGTTGCAAAGACGTTTCATGTTTGGAATATATATACCCATCGCGATTCTTGCGGTGGAGGGAATATTTGTCATTTCAAAGGATGTTGAAAAAAAAGCGAACTTTCTATTTTTTGTAATATTCATTTTTTCACTGGTGACAAATATTCTGATCATTATCTCCGGTTTGAGTCTCGTCAAATCCGGGCATCCATTGATGGTATTGGACAAGAATGAAATGGACACTTTCCTGTGGATCGATAACAATACAAACGATAACGACATAATTTTATCGTCGCCAACGTTGGGGAATTTCTTGCCGGCTTACACAGGCCGGCAGGTACTATATGGGCATGTTTTTGAAACAGTCAATGCGGATCTGATGGAAACAGGAATCAATAATTTTTATTCGAATACACTTGACTTGCAAGAACAGGAAGAATTTCTTATCGACAATCAAGTGGATTGGATAATTCAAGGGCCAAGAGAAACAATGATCGGGGCCCCCGAAATACTCAAATATTTGGAAAAAGTTTATCAAAATGAATCGGTGACCGTTTATGAGGTAGACAGGGATTCCTGATTCATGAAAGATCGTTTTTTCGTCATTGCATGTCTTGTCATCCCTTTGCTGTTTCTTTTGCCTGGATACAGCAGTTTTATATTCCCAGCCGGTTCGGAATACTCAGATCTGATCATCTCTCATTATCCCAATTTGATCTATCTCAAGAATTCGCTTGTAGAGTGGAGACAAATTCCACTCTGGTCAAATACCATCTTGAGTGGTTATCCTTTTGCGGCGGATCCGCTTTCCGGCTTGTGGTATCCATTTATCTGGTTGCTTCTGGTGCTTCCACAACCGCTTGGGTTTAATTTGGTCATTAGTATTCATATCTTTTTAGGCGGGTTAGGAATTTATCTTTGTCTTAGAAAATCTGGTATCCAGAAATTTGGAGCCATCCTGGGAGCAGTGAGCTTTGAAATGATGCCAAAGCTTGTCGCTCACTACGCAGCAGGTCACATAACGATGGTTTATGCTGTTTGCCTGACTCCATGGATTGTCTACGCCGAGACTATGTACCAAACAAAATCCAATTCAACCTGGCGTTTTGCTTCCGGGGTGATACTGGGGGTGATCGCATTGGCGGACATACGATGGGCACCTTATGCAGGGTTATTGTTCGTTGCTCTGCGTATAGGTAATTATTATAAAAAGAATCTTACATTTCAAGATAATATATTAAATTATCCAAAACGATTTTTCAACCGGGCAGGCACATTAATAAAAGAGACCCTGCCTCCCGTGCTTGTTGCTCTGGGAATTTCTGCGGGCGTCTGGCTTCCCCTTGTTCAATACTCTGTTTTGTCCACGCGCAGCGCAATGAGTATTTCGGAAAGCCTGGCATTGTCACTACCACCAGCCAGGTTGTTGGGGTTCCTTTTCCCCGATCTGCAGAGTTATTGTGAATGGGCTCTTTATCCAGGCGCGCTGGGATCACTTTCATTAGCAGCCATCATATTTTCAAAAAAATTATGGAAATCTTCGTCTTTCTGGGTATTTGTTCTGTTTATTAGTTTTTTCTGGTCTCTGGGATCCTATAATCCCCTTATGCAATATATTTTTTCGATACCTGGAATAAACTGGCTGCGGGTACCCGCCAGAGCGTTATTCATGACAGGTATTGCGTTTTCCATGCTGATAGGCATTTTTACCGACCATCTCCTTGGTCACCGACAAATGAATAAATGGATGAAACTGGCTGTATCATTTATTTGTGTTTTAGCCGTTGGGCTTTGTATTGGGGTCTGTGTCATCACCCATGAGTGGAATATCGAATTTTTGTGGGGTGCAGGATTCTGCGTACTTGTTGCGGCTATATTCTTGATTATCACCGTGCGGAAAACCATACCCGCTATCCACGTTTTTGCAATTTTATTCTGCCTGCTGATTCTTGATTTGGGAGCTATTAATTTTGTAAATATGGATTTTCGTTCGAAGGAAAGTGTTATCAACGAGAAATCTCTGTTGGGGGATTGGTTATCCAAACAAGCAGGTAAATTTCGTGTGTACTCGCCCAGTTACAGCATTCCACAGTTGACTGCAGTGCACTCCGGTCTGGAGTTGGCTGATGGGATAAATCCGATGCAATTACAGATTTACGACAATTTCATGCGTACCGCTTCAGGTGTGCCCGGTGAGGAATACAGTGTTACTCTTCCCAGGTTTTCGACAGGGCAACCGGATGTCAATAATCAATATTCTGTCCCTTCCCCTCAATTACTCGGATTTCTAAATGTAAAGTATATATGTTCTGAGTTTCCACTCAATATAGAGGGGCTAGAATTTGTAAAGAAAATTGACAGTACCTGGATTTATGAAAATCGATATATGCAAAATCGGGTGTGGATGCAAAAGACATCTGCGCTGACAGCAGGCGAAAGTGAACCTCTTTCAAGCCAATTGACAATCGAAAAATATGTGCCAAATCAAATTCTTATTCAGTCAAATGGAGAAGAAGGCATTCTTGTATTGTCGGAAATAATGTACCCCGGCTGGAAAGTCACTGTGGATGGAAAACAGGCCAATATGACCGCGGTAGGAGGGTTATTACGGGGAGTCGAAATTTCGACCGGAGAGCATGAAGTAGAATTCATTTTTCGCCCGGTCCTTGTCTATCTTAGCGCTGGAATCTCTATTTTTACTTTTATCGTAATAATTTTCTTCAGCATAAAGGAAAATAAAAGCACAGGTAAAAATGTTTGAAACCAAAGGTGAAAAACGGTGGGCAATTTATACCGGGATTCTGATAATGGTTATTACGACTATACCGTATTGCATTGCATACGGGCTCGATTCCAATATGGTATTCAGTGGTTTCCTGTTCGGCGTGGAGGATGGCAATTCATACATCGCAAAGATGTTGTCGGGCTCAGCGGGTGATTGGCTATTTAGATCTCCTTATACCACTTTTCCTCAATCCGGATTTTTAGCTTTTTTCCCGTATATTTTAATGGGGAAACTATCCAGTGCGCCTGCGCAGCACGATCAATTGATGTTCATTTTTCATTTCTTTCGGTGGGTAACCGGGATTCTATTAACAATTACTACATATCTTTTTTGTTGTATTTTTTTAAAAGATATCCGGCTAAGGAAGATGGCTACCATTATTGCGCTGGTTGGGGGTGGATTCGGTTGGGTGTCATTACTCGGTGTTGGCAATTCGATCAATTCAGGTCAGCCTTTGGAATTTTATTCCCCAGAAACTTTTGGATTTTTATCTCTTCTGGGATTACCTCATTTACTGGCAGCAAAGACCTTTTTACTGCTGGGATTTATCTTTTTGCTTAAAAATGACCATACGCTGAAAAACCGTCTTGCCGGAGGTTTATGCTGGTTGATCACCGGTTTCTTTCAACCTCTTACAATCGTAACGGGCTGGGCAGTTCTGGCATGTTATCTATTGTTAATCATCATCCAGGAGTTTGTCAGGCAGCGATTATCGCTTCATAATCTTGAACGATTAAGACCGCAGATCATTTCTGCAATCACAATGATACTTGTTTCATCCCCCTGGGTTCTCTATAACTATTTTTCGTTTAAATGGGACCCTTATTTATCGGGTTGGGCTTCTCAAAACTTGATTCTTTCCCCACCGATTTGGGATTATTTGCTTTCATTTTCCATTTTTCTTCCATTCTCTTTAATGGGTGTTTGGAAATCCCTCCGTAACCCCAACGAACCAACTTATGCGTTACCAGCCGCCTTTGTACTTGCATTTCCGTTCCTGGCTTACGCACCATTTAATCTGCAACGTCGACTTCCGGATGGTATATGGCTTGCCCTGGTTATTTTGGCTTTATCTCTTTTTGATATGAATAGCAAAAAAAAGAAACTCGTCATTCCCCAATTTTTCCTGATTTTTTCACTCATTACCCCTTTTATAATATTGGCAGGCGGAATGCAAACCATTTTGCATCCGTCAATACCTGTGTATCGACCTTTAAGCGAAACCAGAGCTTTCGAGTATCTTGCTGAAACTGCTACGAAGGGAAGTGTTGTTTTAGCTTCCTATGAAACGTCCAATGCACTTCCTGCCTGGGCACCTGTCAGAGTCCTTGTCGGTCTTGGACCCGAAAGCGTAAATTTTGATGAAGTTTCCGCTCATGTAAATGATTTTTACTTCGGCAGTGTTTCTGCTGATGAACAAATGGAATTTCTTGAAGAAAATTCAGTGGATTATGTTTTTTATGGCCCTTTGGAGAAGAATATGGGAAGATGGGATCCGGCTTCAGCAGGATACATGAGAAAAGTATATGATCAAGATGGCTATTTAATATTCCTTGTCTCGTTGGCTGATGGTACAGAAAAGGCAAAATGAAATCGTTAAAAGATAATTCAATCTATTTGCCGATTATATTTTTTCCTCTGGTGTTATTTTCGACAGCCATTTTTGGAGGGAAGGCATTATTTTGGGGAACACCAACCCTGCAATTTGTTCCCTGGCATTCATTGGCAATAGAAATTCTGAAATCCGGAAACCTACCTCTCTGGAATCCATTCAACGGAATGGGCGCACCTTTGGCCGCAAATTATCAATCTGCGTTATTCTATCCGCCCAATTGGTTGGCATTATTGGCAGGTTGGGTCGGTGGTGACGGCATGCTGGCCTGGATGCATACCCTGCTCATTTCACTACACCTGATCTGGATGGGGTTCGGAATGGCTCGGCTGGTTGGATATCTGGGTTACGGCAGAATGAGTCAGCTAATCTCAGGACTTGCTTTTTCGCTCTCAGGTTATTTCGTTGCACGGGCGGGATTTTTTAGCATGATTTGGGCCGCTGCCTGGTTACCCTGGATACTCTATGCAGCCAGCCGGATATCTTTTCCGGGACAGCGAACAGTTTGGCAAAACAATAACCGGTTTAATGTTGAATTGGCGATTTTTATGGGCATGCAACTGCTTGCCGGCCATGCTCAATTGACGTGGTATACATGGATTCTGCTGTTTGGCTGGCTGACATTTGGCGGTTGGGGCATCAATCGATGGAACGGCGTTTTGGTTTCCTGGAAGAAAGCATTTCTTCCAGGACTTTTAGCGCTGGGAATTGCCGCGGTTCAACTGTTCATCACCGCAGAATATTTGATTTTTTCACAACGCAGCACAACGGTGGATTTTGAAACCGCCATGACCTATTCGTTATGGCCATGGAGGTTGCTCGGGTTTCTTTTACCCGATTTCTTTGGAAATCCGGGTAGCGGGAATTATTGGGGTTACGCCAGTTTTTGGGAAGATGCAGTTTATATCGGTGTGCTTCCATTTATTCTTGCCCTGTTCACATTACCAAAATTATGGAAGAAATCCACCGAAAATGGTCGAGATTTTTCTGAGCAAAATCTTATTAGATTCCTGTGGTTTTTTGCCCTGATTTCGGTCATAATGGCTCTGGGCAAAAACACACCAGTATTTCCCTTTTTATTCCGATTTATTCCGACTTTCGATATGTTTAATTCACCTGCCAGATATATGATTTGGGCAGTTTTTTGTCTGGCTTTCCTGGCAGGAATTGGGTATGAATATTGGAAAAGACCGAAAGAAAAAAAACTATACTGGGTGAGGTTGGGGACGGCGGGGGGATTCGCGGTAACCCTGGGGGCATTTCTGGCGTGGTTTGCTCTGGATGAAGTATCTGCAACATTTATTCGCTCAACCGCTTTTTGTGGTTTATTCACTTTGATCACAGGAATCCTCACGTTGACCCAGCCCGATTCAGGATCGGTAAAAAAAACCAATTTATGGCAAATTGTGACCATTTTGTTTATTGGATGCGATCTGTGTATCTCCAACTGGCCTTCGATTCCCCTCATTGATACCAGTTTTTATGAGGATGCAACCTCTGTGTCCGCTATGCCTGATCTTAACTCTGAAAGAATTTACCTGTCGCCGGATGATGAATACTTCATCAAATTCAAAAGATTCCTGAAATTCGAGAGTTATCAGATTGATGAAAACTGGGATGATTTACTTTCCTTATTAATCCCGAATAGCAATATATTTCAGAATGTTTCATCAGCCAATAACTTTGATCCGTTGGTTCCTCGCCGCTATCGACAAATGATGGATTATGTAAATGAATTGCCTTACGCTGAAAGGCAGCCCTGGTTTAATCTCATGGGCGTTACATTGTTGGAAAAGCGTTCAAGTAACAATAATCTGGGAATTACTTTTGAAGAAATGCAGGGTAGCAATCGGTTCCGGGTTTTCTATTGTGCGGAAATCGTTGAAAATGATGAACTAGCCTGGCAAAAATTAACTGAGAAAATGAAACTGGAGAATGGGGTATATGCAGCGGATACTGTGGTCATAGAATCTGATAATACTGTGAGTGAAGCTTGTACTTCCCCAACTGAATACCAGATTAATATTCTTGCGGATGAGCCAGGTTATTTGAAACTCGAATTAACCAGCTCAAAGCCAGGTTGGTTCATGGTTGCCGATAGCTGGTATCCGGGTTGGTCGGCAGAAAATAATTCCCAAAAAATAGAAATTTTTCCAGGGAATTATCTATTTCGAGCCGTAAGATTTTATGCCGGAAATAATCTCATTGAAATGTCATACAGCCCCACGATATTCCGGGTGGGTCTGGGTGCAAGTATAATTTCCATTTTGATTACTATCAGTATTTGTCTCAATCACTGGAAGAGTCGTCGATCTAAAAGGTTGATATAATTATTCCTGTGATAAAAGATGATGGGTGAAGAAAGAAAAACAACGAATGGATGCTAAATTGAGTGGGCAATCGGATATCTTGCAGATCCAGTCTTTTGTCGAAAAGCTTGTCCAAAATCTTGAAAAAGTCATCATTGGAAAACATCAGACGCTCGAGTTGGTTGTCATAGGCCTGCTTTGTCAAGGACATCTTCTAATTGAAGATGTACCAGGTGTTGGGAAAACAATGCTGGCTCGCAGCCTGGCAAAATCGATTGAATGCACATTCAGGCGCATCCAGTTTACCCCCGATATGCTGCCCAGCGATGTGACTGGCGTATATATCTTCAATCAAGTGACACGGGAATTTGAATTTCGACCTGGCCCTATCATGTCACAGATTGTGCTGGCAGATGAAATTAACCGGGCAACGCCCAAGACCCAATCCGCATTACTTGAAGCCATGGAAGAACGGCAGGTAACGGTGGATGGAATTACCCATAAACTTTCTCCGCCGTTCATGGTCATGGGAACACAAAACCCGATCGAATACGAGGGAACGTTTCAACTCCCCGAGGCGCAACTTGACAGATTCTTAATGAGGGTCAAACTGGGATATCCATCCCTGAAGGATGAAATCACAATCCTTGAAAAACAACAGATTGTTCATCCTATTGATGACTTGGAACCGGTGGCAACTGTTGAGGAAGTGATCAGGATGCAGAACCTTGTCAGACACGTCTACGTTGCACCGGTCATCAAGCAATACATTGTCGATCTTACCCGTTCTACGCGCGGGAACTCGGATGTTTATCTTGGGTCCAGCCCACGTGGCAGCCTGGGACTGTTTCGAGTCGGTCAGGCACGAGCTGCAATGAATGGCCGGGATTATGTTCTTCCGGATGACATCAAAGCTCTTGCGGAGCATGTCCTTGCACATCGAATGATGATTGATCCCGCAGCCCGTTTGCGTGAAATCACATCTGACTTGATCGTTGGCGAAATACTGAGAGTGTTACCTGTTCCGGGTGGTGATCTCACTCGCAGATTGTAATTATGCACACCAGGAATAATTTTTGGGGTGTATTGATCTTGCTGATCGGAGCAATTGCCGGCGCAGTCATCACACATGCGGGTATTTATCATCGGTTGATTATTTTTACCTCTTTGTTAATTGTAATAAGCTGGATCTGGGCAAAATTATCCATTGCCAAAGTGGAATTGCAGAGGGAATCACGTGGTGAACGGCAGCAACTTGGGCAGGTGTTCGAGGAACAATTTACTGTATCCAATGTTTTCCCTTTTTCCAAATCATGGATTGAAATTGAAGATGCATCCAGAATGTTGAGTACAGGCTCTACTCGAGTTCTTTCTGCCGTGAGGCCAAATTCTGTTCGCAATTACTCAGGATATACATTGTTGTCAAAACGTGGTGAGTATGCCTTGAGCCCAACAATCATCTATTCAGGTGATCCTTTTGGCCTATTTTTGAATAAAAAAATTATCGAGTCCCATGAGCAACTACTTGTACTTCCATTTTTATTCGATCTTAACAGGTTTCAATTACCCACCGGACAGCTTCCAGGAGGAACCTCACTTCGGAGACGGACACGTGAGGTTCAACCGCCCAATGCTGCTGGGATTCGCGAATATTCCGCTGGTGATTCCTTAAATCGTATCCATTGGCCCAGTACAGCCAGACGGGATCGATGGATGGTAAAGGAATTTGAACAAGATCCCCAGGCAGATATTTGGATATTATTGGATGCCCAGAGCGAGGTTCATGTTCAGGTTGATGTTCAGCCACAGGATCTGGATCAAATTCCGCTCTGGTGGCTGCACCGATCTTCTTATAAACTACCGGCGGATACCTTTGAATATGCAACGAGCCTGGCCGGTTCAATTGCCAGATATTTTTCACGCAACGGTCAAGTCGTTGGCTTTGCCAGCCAGGCCAAACAGAGAATCGTTTTATCTTCAGAGCGTGGTGAAAGACAACTGAAAAAAATTCTAAAAACGCTTTCTCTCCTAAATCCGGATGGAGCAACGCCGATAAATAGCCTTATTGAAACACAGGCAGCTTTTCTTCCTCGCGGTAGTACGGTAATATTGATCACTCCCACTACTCAAAATTCACTTATGTCCGCAGTGGTCTCTCTCATTCAAAGGGGATTGAACCCGTTGGTGATATTAATCGATCCTTCCAGTTTTGGCCGATATTACGGAGCGAGTACGATTGCAGAAAATCTGAAATCATGGAATGTCCCACATTTAGTTATTCGTTCCGGTCAAGACCTAAAACAGGTTGTTGAACATGGATTTACAGAAACTCAGGTAAAATATACGACCTGATAATGTTAAAATAATGGATTGGATAAAAACCGGATAACAGTTTCAGGATTTGGAAAATGGTCAAATTATTGAATTGGAGATTGGAATGAAAGAAGAACGCTTACCTTCTTATGGAGGTCAGGCATTGATGGAAGGTGTACTCATGCGGGGTGCAAAGACCGCCGCTGCGGCGGTTCGAAAACCTGATGGGTCTATAGAAATCATTCGCGAGGATCTACATGGCATTTATCTAAGCCGTATCCGAAAGACTCCCTTTTTACGTGGCCTAATCGGAATGTGGGATTCACTTGGATTGGGAACGCATTTTCTAACCCTGTCAGCCAATTTGCAAACCGAAAAAGAGGAGGAAAAAATTGAAGGGCCTGCTCTTGTTTTAACTCTTGTCTTTTCTATCGTGATATCTGTGGCATTATTTTTCATGCTACCGGCTTTGGCTGGACAGTTCACAGAAAAAACATTCGGGTGGAATGCATGGTATAGCAATCTGGCTGAGGGTGTGATTCGGTTAATCCTGATAATTTTGTACATCTGGATCATAGGGAGACAAAAAGATATTCGGCGCGTATTTGCTTATCATGGCGCTGAGCATAAGACCATTAACGCGTTTGAAGATGGCGCTGAACTCACACCAGTCTGCGTTTCAAAATATTCTCTGGAACATCCTCGTTGTGGTACTGGTTTCCTCCTGACAGTAGCTATTTTCAGTATCATTATTTTTACGCTATTAGGTCCGTTGTCAACCTTTTGGAGACTTGCAACACGAGTTATTTTTATTCCCTTGGTTGTAGGGTTAGCTTATGAGTATATGAGGTGGACTGCCAATAATCTGGATCGGCGATGGGTAAGGACGCTGGTGCGTCCCAATCTTTTGCTTCAGAGATTAACAACCCAAGAGCCAGATGAAGGTATGCTGGAGGTTGCAATTGCAGCATTCAATGCCATGTATGAGATCGAAAACAAACAGATGGAAGGATCACAACAAAAAGTATCAGGAGTGCTTTACAAGCCCGAAACGCCATAACTACCTGATGTCGTAGAAATAATTCTGGATGGGTTGAAAATGAAAACCTGGCAGCAAACACTATTCGGAATACTCATCGGTTTATCGCTGGCAGCAGTCATTTTGTTGATCATTCGTTCACCAGGCGGGGAAGGTATTGAATTGATACCGGCGCCTACCCCCCAACAGTTTGTAGTCCACATAACCGGGGAGGTCAATCAACCGGGGGTATATGAAATTTCGCGAAACAGCCGGGTTGTCGACGTAATCAGGATTGCAGGTGGTTTTACTTCAAATGCCGACACAGATGCCATTAATCAGGCTGATTTTGTTCAGGATGGCATTATGATAGTCATTCCCGCCAATGGTGAAACCCCAAAAGGATTGGATGCGGCTGATCCTGTAAAGATGCCCGGTAATGCTCAAGGGAAGCTTATCAATATTAATACAGCCAGTCAGGAAGAAATTGAAAAATTGCCCGATATCGGTGCTACCAAGGCTGCTGATATCATTGCTTATCGTTCAAATAATGGAAGATTT
>JAJFTV010000129.1 GCA_021372725.1 Chloroflexota bacterium
CGCTAAAACTATATTCCATTTCTTGCGACAGGTTCATAGCTGCCTGAGGCACATCGGATAAAGACAGGTTGTTTGCTGCATATCGGGGAAACTGCGAGAGTAGTCCCTGGGCGGATTCCTCACTTCGTTCGGAATGACAAAAGGGTGGAAATAACACCGCCCACGTTGTCATGCTGAGCGGGAGCGAAGCATCCGCCCAAGAGCCGGTGATGAATGGGCTGGGTGTGGAAACACACCCCGCATTGTCATGCTGAGCGCAGCGAAGCATCCGCCCAAGGACCGGTGATGAATGGGCTGGGTGTGGAAACATTCCCCGCATTGTCATGCTGAGCGCAACGAAGCATCCGCCCGAGAGCCGGTTGGTCAATTAACTGGGTGTGGAAACATGCCCCCCGTTGTCATGCTGAGCGAGAGCGAAGCATCCGCCCAAGAGCCAATTGCACAATTAACCAGTTACTGAAAATTCACCCTGATTGTCAGGTCTGAGCACGAGGAATCCTCACACAGGAAAAGCAAAGAAAGAATAGAATCTTTATGATATATTTTCCAGTAGCAAATTGCTGATATTACAAATTCCCCGTCAGGTGGCGGGCAATCGAGTGACCACAAAACGCACATATTGGGTATACATACTTACCAATCAATCCGGTACATTGTACACTGGAATGACCAATAACCTTATGCGTCGGATGCATGAGCATAAAACACATGCAATTGAAGGATTCACAAAGACCTATAACATTGATCGACTGTTGTATCTGGAAGAGACAAGCGATGTGACTCAAGCTATACAACGTGAAAAGGAAATCAAAGGATGGACCAGAAAGAAAAAACTGGCTCTTATCCGAAATTACAATCCCGAGTTTAAGGATCTGAGTGAAAACTGGTTTTAACTGATGTCTGTCTCACAACGAATAACCCCGAAGCTACTCCGCTGAATGTTAGCGTAACATCCAACTATGGGTTGGTGATTAAATGGCTTGTTGCAGAGATGTGTCCTTGGGCGGATGCTTCACTGCGTTCAGCATGACAATGGAGGCTGGTACATCCCAACAGCTTTCCTTTTTTTGAGCATGGCTCAACAACCATCCGCCCAAGGACCGGTGAATAGTTGACTGGTTTTGGAAACACGCTCCCCCGTTGTCATGCTGAGGGTTTGTTGCGAAACAAACCGGAAGCATCCGCCCGAGAGTCGGTGATGAATGGGCTGGGTGCGGAAACACACCCCCGTTGTCATGCTGAGCGGGAGCGAAGCATCCGCCCAAGAGCCGGTGATTAATTGGCTTGTTGTGGGCATGTACCCTTGGGCGGATTCCTCACTTCGTTCGGAATGACAAAGGGGTGGAAATAACCCCTCTACCTGTCATACTGAACGACAGCGAAGCATCCGCCCAAGGACCGGCGATGAATGGGCTGGGTGTGGAAACATGCCCCTGGGCGGATTCCTCGATTCTCTAGGACAACGAGGTGGTTTCCTCACTGCATTTGGAATGACGAAGGGGCTCTGTACTGGTGGACGTAATATCCGTCAGGAAACCGCCTATGGAAGCGGGTCAATGGCAGCAGGGCGCCGGGACGGCAGATAGGCTACCGTCAGCGCCAGCGACACAACCCCGATGACAGCCACACACCCAAAAAGAGCCCGGTAGGAGAGGAGATCCACGATCAAACCGCCGACCAGTGGGCCCAGGGTGGCTACCGGGGCCACAAACGTGTTGGCAATACCGATAAAACGGCTGGTCTCACTGGGTGGAGCAAGCTCGAACACCATGTTGGCATCGGCGGTGCGTGTGACGGCATAACTGGCACCGATGCAGCCGGCAATGACGTAGAATACCCACGCACCGGCATCACTCACAGCCAAAAGCCCCATCAGCAGCACCATGACTGCGGCGATGACATAGACAATCTTGAAGCCGAAACGGTCGCCCAGCCAACCCCACAGAAACCCGGCCGCACTCTGCGAAATGAGGATGATCATCGTCAGGATGCCCAGAACGCTATCCGGCAGGCTGTATTCCTGGATGGCGTAAATCGAAAAGAAGGCATTGGCCATTAAACCCAGGTTCAGCAGGGAGCGCACGACCATAAAGCGGCCAAAACCCGAAGCGGAACGGACATGTCCGGGGATCGATTTTAGAAACTGACCGAGCGGTTCCGCTTCTGTCTTGGAAGGAAAGGGAACTTCACGATATACGGCGATAAAGAACGGTGAGACGAGGGAAACTGCCAATGCAAGCCAGAAAAGGGTTTGCAGGTTGGCCGGAAAATCATAATGGCCAAGGTAATATGTGGCGGTCAACGATGCTCCAAACCCGATCAGGCCGCCGAGGCCGTTCATGGAGCCGTAAAAAATGCCCCTGCGCCGGATGATGGTTTTGCTGATAAAGTCATTGTAAGCCGGCATGATCAACCCGGCCGAGACAGAATAGAGTGCGAAGGAGAACAGAAGGAGAATCAGCGCCTGGAGGCTGGTCAGAAAGCCCAGCAGTTGGGTCAGCAGAGCGATCAAAAGGATGCAGAAGCGCTGGAAGATGGCAACCCCAAAGATGAAACGCTTGCGGGTGGGTTTTCCGTTGACCAGGTAAGCCCCGAACAACTGCGGCAAATAATAGCCTAAAAAGTACAGGGCCGGGGCCAGCCCGATGAAAAATTTTTGCGAGGTCAGTTGGGTGATGTAATAGGGGATGATGGTGTCCTGGGAAAGCATGGTTACCGAAAAGGTGAAGATGGCCGAATCCAGCATGATGACCACAAAGTTCCACCAATAATTCTTTTTCACCTTCCCCATGTAGTCGGGGTAATCCTGTTCCAGTTTTTGGATATCACTGCTCAACATATTACGTTTTTACCCTTGTTAAAATACGGGGCGCATTAACCCAGCGCCCTGTATTTATTTTGATATTGTTTCGCCGGACTTACATACTGCCTCATCCCTGTTTTGAGCGGTCGCTCTCGATCATAATCTTGAGCGCTTCGATGGCGGTGCGGATGGCACGGTTGATGTCAAATGCCCGCCCGAATTCTTCTTCGCTTTGTGGAGGGATATCATGCGAGTTGGCCATCAGCATGACGCCGCCGGCGCGCACGCGCAGGATGCTGGCGATCACAAAGATGGCAGCAGCTTCCATCTCGGAACAGATCGCTCCACCGTCCACCCAGGCTTTCCAGCGGTCGAGCAGCCGGCTGGCCACCGGCATGCGGGTCGGGTCGATTTCGCCATAGAACGAGTCTTTTGACTGGCTGATACCGACCCGGTAGGTAAAGCCCAGTTTTTGCACGCCTTTGATCAAGGCTTCCAGCACTTCGATGTTTGCCACTGCCGGAAATTCGGGCGGCATGTAGTGAAGGGTGGTGCCTTCATCGCGGATGGAACCGCTCACAATGGCGATATCGCCGGCATGGGTGCCGGGCTGGATGCCACCGGATGTGCCGACGCGGATAAAGGTATCTGCTCCAATGGCGACCAACTCCTCCACCGCAATGGCGGTGGAAGGGCAGCCGATGCCGGTGGATGTGACGGAAACTTTTTCACCCAGCAAGGTGCCGGTATAGGTTTTATACTCGCGGTTGCAAGCCATCAAGTGAGGGTTGTCAAAATAGCCGGCCATTTTTTCACAGCGGCCGGGGTCACCCGGCAAAAGCACATACCGGCCTACATCACCGCGTTTGAGTTGTAGATGGTGTTGGAGTTCGCTATGTCGAGGTTGAGCTTGATGTGGTTCAGCTTTCAAAGCCATTTTCTAACCCTTTTTACGATCCTGTTCGATCAGGATTTTCAAGGCTTCGGTGCTTACTTGCAGCAAGTCGCTGAGGTCATACACCACGGTACGGTCTTCGCTTTCCTGGTTGGCCTGGATGAGCATGATGCCACCGGCACGCCGGCGCAGGTAACTGGAGACGATGTATAGTGTGGCTGCTTCCATCTCGGAGCAGATTGCTCCACCCATCTTCCAGGCTTTCCAGCGATCGAGCAGGTGGTTGGCCACTGGCATGCGTTCCGGCGCGTGTTGACCGTAGAACGAGTCTTTCGACTGGCTGATGCCGAGGTGATACGGCTTTTTAAGCCTGATGGCGGCGTCGCGCAGGGCGATGGTGCATTCAATGTTCGCAACGGCCGGAAATTCAACCGGCATGTAGTGCAGGGTGGTGCCTTCATCGCGAATGGCGCCGGTCACAATGGCCAGATCGCCGGGAACCAGATCAGGCTGCATGCCACCGGAAGTACCCACGCGGATAAAGGTATCTGCGCCGAGCATGGAAAGCTCTTCAACGGCGATGGCGGTTGAAGGGCCGCCGATACCGGTGGATGTGACGGACACCTTTTCACCCAGCAGGGTGCCGGTATAGGTTTTGTATTCGCGTTTGTTGGCGATGAGCTGCGGGTTTTCAAAGTAGCTGGCGATCAGCTCACAACGCCCGGGATCACCGGGAAGGAGCACATACCGGCCAACATCGCCTTTTTTCATATCGATATGGTGCATTAATTCGTTATCAGACATCTTAAATCCTTTCTCTGTAATCCGCCTGGCTGACAGCATGTTTCAGGGAACCAGCCCATTCAGCGTTTGACACCCGGTTTTCTGTCAGGTTGATACGGGTTTCAGTTTCGATCCGGGTAGCTGCCCAAGCATATTCGCCAAGGCGGAAAACATGTTTGAGCAAGCTCCCTTTATCAACGAGTGGTTGTAGAAACCTGATGCTGGCGCTGCCTGGAGGGTGAACCCTCGGGCAACGCGGCCGGGGAAGCGTCAGCTCTTCTGGCGGTCGTTCGTGATTAATATTTTAACCGCTTCAATGCCTGTCTGGATCAGGCTGCCCAGGTCATCGGCAGCTTTCTGTCTTTCCTCGTCTACCTCATCATGCATATAGACCATCATGACGCCTCCGGCACGCGCCCGCAGGATGCTGGATACAATAAACAGCGTTGAAGCTTCCATTTCGGAGCAAAGTGATCCGCCATCCACCCAGGCTTTCCAGCGATCCAACAGGCGGTTGGCAACCGGCATCCGTTCCGGCTGATGCTGGCCATAAAAGGAGTCTTTGGATTGTCCGATCCCTTCATAATGAGTGAAATGGAGCTTGTCGGCGGCTTCACGCAGGGCATTGACCACGTCAATATTGGCCACAGCCGGGAATTCAGCCGGCATGTAATGGAATGTTGTACCCTCGTCGCGGACGGCGCCGGTCAGGATGGCCAGATCACTGGTGCGCAGAAATGGCTGCATCCCGCCCGAGGTGCCGAGGCGGATAAAGGTATCTGCCCCGATCATCGAGAGTTCTTCCACCGCGATGGCGGTCGAAGGCCCGCCAATGCCGGTGGAAGTGACGGATACTTTCTCGCCCAGCAGGGTGCCGGTATAAGTTTTGTATTCGCGGTTGCAGGCCATCAGTTTTGGATTGTCAAAATAGCTGGCAATCTTCTCGCAGCGCCCGGGGTCACCGGGGAGGAACACATACCGGCCGACGTCGCCGCGGCGGAGCTGGATATGATGCATAACTTCGTTATGATGCATAAGATCTGTGGCAGGTGGCATGGTTGTTTCCTTGTCAGAAGTAGATCAGGCCTTCAGCACCGATCGCACAGCGAAAATCATAAAAACTGCGAAGCCGATTGCTGCGAAGGTGAATATAATAATGGACACTGTAGGATTCGGTGCAAAGGTCTTGCTCCAATCCAGGCTTTTGTCCACGATAATCCAGTAAAGCGTCAGCCCGGAGGCCACAAAAGCGCCGATCATTACGAGATAATCGCGCAGGTTCATGGCCACCTGCCGGTAGCTGGTTTTGTTGCCTTTTGACCCGTAGGCGCGCGATTCCAGCGAAATGGACAACTGCTGGACGCGCTCGATGGCACCCACAAAAACCGGAACCATACTGGGCAGGATCGCCCCGAAACCGGTTCCCTTCATACCGCGCGATTTTTGCGCATTCAGCACCACGGTAAACTCATTTTGCAGAATGGGGATAAGTTGAAGGGTCATGGTAAGGATAAAGTTGAGTACATAAGGCATGCCGATCTTTTGCAGTGAAGTGAAGATGTCACTGGGGTGCGAGGTCATGATGAATACGAGTGCAAAAGTGGTCATTGCCATAATGCGCAAAAGCATGGTGATGCCGCTGTAAATGCCTTCCTGGTAAATGGTAAAGGGGCCAATGGGAACGATGGGCGTCCAGGGTTTTGGAAATGCGGGTGCGATACTCTGCATGACGATCAGGGTAAGGCTGATGGGAAAAAGGATCATGACAACCCGTAAATATGCTTTGCCAATCCCTGAGATCAATACCAGGATGACACCAAGAACAAAGATGGTGCCTAAAATAGCAGGGTTGCGGGTGGCGAAGGAAATCGCCAAAACGCCAACAGCCCAGGCCAGTTTTGGGATTGGATTGATGCGATGCATGACTGAATTGCCTGAAACCATGGTGATGGGAATAACAGCACCTTGCATTTACTCACCTCCTCTTTTTTCTTTGACGGTTGCGATGGTAAAATCCGTCATTTCATCGATACTCAATTTGACATCCTGCAGATTGTTCTTGTCGCGGCGCAGACGCACTGAAAGCTCAGTGATCTGGGGGGGTGTCAGGTGGGTGCTGTTCATCAACTCATAGTTGGAAAATACTTCACGGGGTGTGGCGTCAGCGATCAGCTCAGAGTTGCGCATCACCAGCATTCGTTCCACTACTTCGGCGAGCAGGATCATGTCATGGGATACACAAATGACGGTAGCTCCCGTATCTCTCAGGCGTTCGATCAGCTTGTAAACGGTGCGGGTAGTGATATTGTCCTGGCCGGTGGTCGGTTCATCCAAGATAAAGACGGCTGGCTGCATGGTAAAGATGGAAGCCATACCAACCAGTTTGCGGAGTGGAAAACCAATCCGGTAAGGGTGGTTATCGCGGTAGGGCTGAAGATTGAAAAATTCAATGGCGTGTTCGCAGCGTTCGGTGATTTCCTCCTCGCTCAATCCCAGGTTGCGCGGGCCGAACTCCAGCTCTGCGGTGACTGTACGGGCAAAAAGCTGATGGTTGGGGTTTTGATACACATAACCTACATCCGCCGCCAGCTCCTGAATGCGCAGCGGTGCAGTGTCCTTACCCTTGATAAAAACCGCGCCTTGGGTGGGTTTGAGCAGGCCATTGAAATGTTTAACCAAAGTGGTTTTTCCTGACCCATTCTGACCGATCACTCCGATGATTTCCTGGGGTTTGATTTCAAGATTGACATTGCGGACAGCGACAACCTTGTTTGCAGGGTAGGTATGCCACAGGTTTTCACAGCGAATTACAGAATCTGTCATGTTATCCTCTTCACTTGAACAGTTCTTTGAACGCGGATTCAGCCTGGCCGATGGTTACTGGATAGATACCATTCAGTTGGACAATACCTTCTTTTTCCAGCCGATTGGCATACTCTGTAACTTGAGGTGTTCGCAAACCGAGTTCCTTTATTTTGTCGACATTACTAAACACTTCCTGAGGGGTTCCGTTGAGAATGATTTCTCCCTGGTGCATGACGATAACCCGATCCGCATAGGCAGCCATGACCTCAACCTCATGTTCCGCCATAACCACGGTCAGGTTGCGTTCCTTGTTAAGTTGGGCAGCCACTGCAAATATCTCTTCCTTGCCGATGGGATCGACATTCGAGGTAGGTTCGTCCATGACCAGAATCTTGGGGTGCATGGCAAGCGCCGAGGCAATGGAAAGACGCTGCTGCTGCCCGCCGGAAAGACCAAAGGGCGACCGTTCTTCGAGGCCGTTTAAACCGACGATATTCAATACCTCTTTGACGCGGGTGACCATTTCGGGGTATGAAATGCCCAGGTTTTCAAGCCCGAGAGCGATCTCTTCAGCTACCGACATTTGGCTGAGCTGGAATTCCGGATTGTCAAATACCATACCGACATGTTTGGCCATCTCGCGTACTGGTGTATCATAAGTATCCACGCCATAAGTGAATACCTCGCCTTCGAAGTCACCAGCCATCATGTTGGGGATCACGCCATTGATACACAACTGCAGGGTTGTTTTACCGGCGCCATTTAAGCCCAGTAATGCAACGTATTCCCCTTCATAGATTGAGAGGTTTATATTTTTTATCGCGGGCTGGTTCCCCTCGCCGGCGTAGGTGTAGCTCACATTTTTGAACTCTATGACAGGTTGTTTTTCATCCATACTATAGCCTCAAAGTGTGGCGAGAGCTTGATCGATAAGCTCTCGCCATCCTATTAAAAATTATCGGGTATGCTGTCAGGATAACTTGACAATTTATCCAGCCAGTCAAGAAATGACTTACTCTTCCTCGTCGTCCTTGAATTTCGCGACAATGACCGCGACCCCGGCCAGAATAACGAAGACAGAAAGAACGTAAACGGAACCTAACAGAATAGCAAATGCATCGCTTGAGACGTAATCAAGATCCGCAATTTGTTGTGAAAAGCTTGGCAGGAGAAGGAGCAGCAAACCGAGTGCAATGATGCCGGCCCCCAAACCTTCTTTTGATCCAACAGTGGCAGGTTTTTTCGCCATGATTCAATTCTCCTTTTTATGAATTATGCTATGCCCCAGGGGCAATCACAAATGTGAAGAGGATGACGATCAAAACGCCGACCAGCACACCAATCAATGGCATGATAATTTTGTTCAGACCTTGGGCCTGCGGCAGTTTGAGGTTTTCGGTGAGGTTGGTAGGCAGTGCTTCGATGATTGCCAGGGCGACATACCCGGCGATGATCTTGTCAGCCAGCGAGACCAGGATGTTTGATTTGAAGACGGAGGTGATCAGGCGGTCTCCCATTCCCACGAAAGCTGCAGTCATCAAGTCGGCAAAGTGCCCGGTTGCACCACCGAACACGAAAACATAGATCGGTACGGCAACAATAGTGACAAAGAGGGCGACCAGCATATTAACGAGGAAGAAACTCCACTGCTTGCGCATCCAGCCCCATTGATGGGCATAACCCCAAATCAGTGCCCCAACCACGTTGCAGGCAGCGAAAGGAAGGTTAATGGGTCCGCTGATGAATGAACTGACGATGTTGGTAATGGCGCCTACCAGTGCACCCCACCAGGGGCCCAGAACAATGGCGACCACGGCGGTACCGATCATGTCCAGGAAGATGGGCAGATGCAGGGCGGTGTTAATGTACCCCCCAACGATATTCAAGGCTGCCGCAACGGGGACAAGTGCAACCACGTAGGTGAGTGGAATTCTCTTGGCTCGTTTTTTGGCAACGACTTTTGCTTCAGATGCCATAATTCATTCTCCTTGTTGATGTATTGAATAAACAAAAACATGAAACCAGACAACTCGCAAATCCATTAATTCTATTTTCTCTCCAGTCCTCCTTCCTGGTTTCTCAAATCGAGCGCAGACACCTGAATTTTTATTAATAACACCCGTTTCGGGGCGGGGGTTACTTCCATTTCGAAAATCGTGTAGTGCATGAGATAAATTGCCCTCTGTAATTCACTTATTAAGCAACAAACCCATTTTCAGGGGTTTGTTGTGAAATTGGCCGAACAGGACAAAAAGAGGATCTGAAGCGTTTCTCTGCGCGACAAGGCGAGAGATTTCTTAATGATAACCAGGGGAAAACAAGCAGCATGCAGGTTCATGTGAAGATTGCCATTGCCATTAAATAAGTTAACGACCATTTTATCATATATTGTCATACAATAACAATCATTAACCTTTTTTCAATACGCTCTATAATTGGTATTTGTACCTTGCAGGTAAATTTTGTATACTCATGACAGGCCCACATCGCATAATCCGCGTGCAAGTAATGTGTGCAGATAGCCCATCGGGAAAGAGTTCATCTTTTGAAGAACAAAGTGATCCATTCAAGTCATGAAGGGTATCGTTCCGGATGAGATCCAGCCTTTATTTGAAAAAGTGTAAAGGAAAATAGTATGGACACCGAAAAAGCTAAATTTCAGCAGGCAATTGACCTGGTCCGGCAAGGGCAAAGGCAACAGGCACGCAGTCTTTTACAGGAAATTATTGAACAAAACCAGGATGATGACCAGGTCTGGCTGTGGCTGGCTGTCTGTTATACCACTGACGAGGCACGTTTGTCCATTCTGCAATTTGCACTCAAGCGGCATCCCGGCAGCGAAAAGCTGAAAAAAGCGCTGGATTTGCAGATAGAAAGAATGGAAGAAGCGAATGCCCCGCTTGATCCGATTCGTGCTGAAACTACAGCAATGGAAATAAAACAACCGGAAGAACCCGTGTTACCCACACCGGTTCTTCCTGAACTATCTGATGATGGAACAATGACACAGCATGCTGCACAGATAGCTGATGTTCAGATGGAAGGTACTGTGAAGGAAGCGGAGGATGTGCTGCAAACGTCAACACAAGCAGAAGCGCAGTTGCAGGAACCGCCTGTTTCAATAGAGCAGACCAAAAATGTTCCACCCGTACAGGAAACGCCTGCCCCGGTGGTGGGAGTAGGGCAAATCCGAAAACCTGCCGCGATTTGGAAAGATGTCAGACCTGTTTTCATCACGGTTGTGCTGGTCCTGATTATCATCCTGATGGCCTATCTCTGGACGATCTATCGATAAAATTATGGTTCAACCACTTCACGTAGTGGATTTGGAATTCTGTCACTTCCCGATACCGGTAAAATCCAGGGACAGCGATTAGCCATCAGTGAACTGTAATCCCTGATCTGTGATTCCTTGCACTTTGTTAAGGTCGCTTGACTTATTGGTAATATAACGGTATATTATCTATAAGCAATAAGTAGAACTTTAAATAGATTCATTCATACCGATAAAGGCAAACCCGGTGAAAACCGGCGACGCAAAGCCATGGATCTAATGCTGAAGACCCCTTAAGGTTCAGCAATGACTGCCAGGCTGCCGAAGATGGGTGTTTTTTAATCACCAATCACACCATCCGAAAGCATACCTGAATATGACAACCACTTCGTGGCCCGTCATATTCAGGCAAACGCACCGCCGTACACGCCGGGACGCGATGGAGAACATCTTGTCCCGCAGCAGCGTTCGTTCATTTACAGTCATACTACTGGTTTTTATTCTGCTTTCAGTCAGCGCAATCAGCGTTTCTGCAAGTTATACTCAGCCAATTGCCCCGTCCAGCCATGGAAGCGGCGGCACGTGGGCCAACAGGATTTACCAGGATGATTACGTCCCGGCACAAAAGGTACAGCCGGTTGAACTGGGAGTAAACGAGCAGGTTGTTGACCAAGTTGTTGACCAGGCAGTTGATCTTGCGGCAGCCGAGCTGATGCAATTTGCAGCCGGCCTGAAAAAAGGGTCAGGCAGCCAGGTGACCGGTGTATTTGTGGATGATGTGATGGCTTATCAGGTTGTTCAGCAGCCGTCGGGATCAGCAGGGTATGTTTCCACAGATGCGGACGTGGTGACCCAGTTTTCGACGGCGGCAAAGTTCGGCACGGTAGGTATTCTGGCGCACAATTTTCTGGCGGGCATTTCTTTCTTTGATTTGACCCCGGATGAGGATGTGTATGTGGTATACGGGGATGGTTCAACGGCTCATTATGTGATTAAGGATATACGGCGGTTCCAGGCGCTGCAGCCCAATTCGCCTTACTCGAGTTTTGTGGATCTGGATACGAATGTCAGCTACTCTTCAACCGATGTGTTCTATGAGGTGTATGGAAACAGCGGTAACCTGGTTCTGCAAACCTGTATCGCGGCAGACGGGATCGACAGTTGGGGGCGATTGTTTGTCATAGCTGAAAAAATTTCGTAAATCCAGGGGGTGTCCGACCTCTTCTCCTTTTATTTGCTGCCGGGCAATTTTTATTTACTTTCTTTTGTCCGGCAGCAGACGTTTTAATCAGGGGATCTTAAATTTCTTCAGCACCGGTTTGATTGGCGGGGCGATGTTTTCCGGCAGCCGGTCGAGGGGGAAGTACTGCCAATCGGTATGTTCTTCGTTCAGCACGATCCCGCCCCGGGCGGTGTGGGCGATGTACACAGCCGAAACATTGTATGTGATATCGCCGTTGGGATATTGAAACATCAAATCGGGCCCGGAAAAAACATCGAACAGTTCCAGATCATCCACGTGCAGACCGGTTTCTTCCAGCGTTTCGCGGACGGCGGTCTGTTCCAGGCTCTCGCCCAGGTTCATGCCTCCGCCGGGGATACCCCAGCAGTTGATATCGCTGCGGAGGAGCATGAGCAGTTCGCCGCGCTCGTTAAAAATGAAGACAGCCGCTCCGGCGAGTACCAGCGGGGCATGTCCGATTATTTTTCGCATTTCGCGCATGTAGTCCATAGAGAACCTTTACAATAAAGAATTTTCTTCAAAACCGGCATCTTTCAGGCGGTGCTGAAGGCTCTTGCGTAGATCAAGAATAAGCGATGCGTCGCGGATGGGATCGAATACCGCGCTGCCAGCATACAGGTCGGGATAAGCCCAGGGTAGACCCTTGCGGTATTCCACCGGCTCGGACAGGTAGCGCGGGGTGACAAGATGGGTTCTGAATTGCCCATGATGCCATAGTTGATACGATAGGCACCGGTCACTTCCATGACTGCGTCGCCCACCATGACCCTATCACACAGGAAAGCAGCCTGTTGGGCAGGGTTTAGTGCATTAATGGATTCGACCACACAGGGTCGGCTTGAAGAATACAGTAGCCGCGCAGGAATTGCATGCCACACAAAAAGACCCAGCCTGAAGGCATGCGGCAGATCAGGCTGGGTTCCTGTCCGGTGCGGGCGGATTCAAGCTTTTCGAGAGAGATTTTGGGCATGAGATGGGCTCCGTTTGTGGAAAGCGGGTTTTGTTTTGAATTGACATAATTATGCAGAGTAATTCGGTTTTGGCAAGCCGAAGGCGGGGCAGGGAATTTTACATTTCGAGATGCCTGTGATATGAGTGTTCGAGTGGATGTTTTGGTGCGTTCAAGAAACGAACGCACCCTACGATTCCCCGCAGATGCGGGTGATAGCCAGAATGACATTTGCGGGCTGGCGCAGACTGCTGATGTGATACACATTCATCCGGTGGGGCGAGGGCAAGCCTCGCCCTTACAATTCGTCCCGTCCGGATGTTGGGTGTGTTTACATACCGTGATGATTGAGAGACAATTTCTTGGGAAGATTTCTCGCAAGCTCGAAGTAACAACGAAGGTATACTTTCCAGAAACAGGCGATCCATAAAGAAAAACATGATGAGGCCTGCTTTGAGGCCCCATCATATATCTTTTACTATTTGCCTTCAATAATCTCAGGCAGCGGGTTCCGCTTCTTTTTGCTGCTGCTTGGCCCAGGTATCGCGCAGACCCACAGTGCGGTTGAACACCAGCTTGCCGGGGTGCGAATCTTTGACATCCGCCACAAAGTAGCCCTTGCGCATGAACTGGTAGTTCATGCCGGGTTTGGCATCCGCCAGGCTGGGTTCGAGCTTGCAATTCTTGAGTAATGTCAGCGAGTTGGGATTAAGGTTGCTGATGAAATCCTGCCCCTCTTCCACGTCATACGGATTGGATTTGGTGAACAGCGTATCATACAAGCGCAGTTCAGCGTCGATGGCATGCCGGGCGGATACCCAATGGATGGTGCCTTTTACGCGCCGACCGTCTGGTGACATGCCGCCGCGCGACTGGGGATCATAGGTGCAGTGCAGCTCGACAATCTCGCCGCGAGCATCCTTGACCACATTAGTGCAGGTGATGTAATAGGTGTTCAGAAGGCGCACTTCAGCACCGGGTGCCAGGCGGAAGTACTTGCGCGGAGGGTTTTCCATAAAATCATCGCGCTCGATATAGATAACCTTGCTGAAAGGTACCACGCGCGTCTCGGTATTGGCCTCGTTCTGCGGATAGCGCGGGACGATAAATTCTTCCACCTGATCCTCGGGGTAGTTATCGATCACCACGCGCAGGGGGTCAAGAACCGCCATGGCACGCTGGGCGCGCTCTTCCAGATCCTGGCGCAGCACGTATTCCAGCAGGGCCAGGTCGATGACGCTGTTGGCTTTGGCAACACCCACCACATCACAAAACTTTTTGATGGCTTGCGAGGTGTATCCACGCCGGCGAAAGCCTGAAAGAGTGGGCATACGCGGATCATCCCAACTGTCAACATGGCCTTCGTTGACCAGCTTTAGCAGCCGGCGTTTGCTCATCAATGTGTACGAAAGGTTGAGCCGGGCGAATTCGATCTGCTGCGGGTGATGAGGCAGCTCCAACATTTCGATGTATTTGTCATACAGCGGGCGGTGGTCTTCGAATTCCAGCGTACAAATGGAGTGCGTCACACCTTCCAGTGCATCGCACTGGCCATGTGCCCAGTCATAGAGCGGGTAGATGCACCATTTGTCGCCGGTGCGGGGGTGGCTGGCATGCACGATGCGGTACATGATGGGATCGCGCAGGTTCATGTTGGGGGAGGCCATATCGATTTTGGCGCGCAGAACTTTTGAGCCGTCGGGGAATTCTCCCTGGCGCATGCGTTCAAACAGGTCGAGGTTCTCCTCCACCGGCCGGTTGCGATACGGACTGTCTTTACCCGGCTCGGTCAGTGAGCCGCGGTACTGGCGGATCTCGTCGACGGTCAGGTCATCCACATAAGCATTGCCATCCCGGATCAGCTTGAGTGCCAGCTCGTACAATTGGTCAAAATAATCGGAGGCGTGCAAAATATTGGATTTGTTCAGCTCATATCCCAGCCAGCGCACATCCTCTTCAATCGAATCGATGTACACCTGTTCTTCTGTGACGGGGTTGGTATCATCATAGCGAAGGTTGTAAGTACCTCCGTAATCCCGGGCGATGCCGAAATTAAGGTGGATGGATTTGGAATGCCCGATATGCAGAAAGCCATTGGGCTCGGGGGGGAAGCGTGTTTGAACACGCCCGCCGTACCGGCCGGTGCGGTTATCTTCATCGATGATTTCGCGAATGAAATTGGTGGCAGGGTTATCCGTCATACAAAACTCCAGTGATTTTATGGGTCTATTTTAGCAGAGAAAAGGGAGGATGAATCGGTGGATTTCTCCTGATATGCCCATATCCGCCCGCCCGAGGGCGCATCTTCGCATTATTCTTTATCTGCACCGATACGACCATATAACGTTTCCATATTGAGTTAATTGTTACGCAGGCTCTCGGGCGGATGCTTCGCTCCCGCTCAGCATGACAACACGGGGGGGACGCTCTTGCCCCTTTGTCATTCCGAGTGCAACGAGGAATCCGCCCAGGGGCACATCTCCGCACCAAACCTATTAATCACCGGCTCTCGGGCAGATGCTTCCGGTTTGTTGCGCAACAAACCGGAAACATACAGATGTCTGCTGACCTGCATCGGTCAGGCGAACAGAAATATTCCGACAATGGAAGGCAGAAAGACCAGCCATGCCAACCAGGTTTTCCCGCCGCGCGTGGTGTTGCGTCTGTCCCAGCTAAACAGCCAGACAGCCAGCCCAAACGCCAGAAGGCCACTGACGAAAAGGATAATGACCGAGCCCCAGGGAGAAAAATCAGCCACTTTTCCCATCGCCAACCCATTAAAAGCGTTCATCGCCTGTGTGGCCGGCAGCAGTTGAGCTATTTTTCCGATCACATCCGGCAGCATATTGTACGGAAACATCATCCCGCTTAACAGCATGGAGGGAACGAAAAAAAGCTGCGAATACAGTACCGTCATGCGTGAACTGGGGGCAATTACACCGATCAACACACTTATTCCTGCGCTGGCCAGTGCCATCACCAAAAAGATCAGAATAAAATCGAACCAGTTGACTGGCGAGGGAGCATCAAACAGAATGGGCGCAGTGACGGTGATGATGCCGGCCACAAGTATAAGGTGGAAAATGGTGGTCAGGGCGGGGATGCACAGAATGGAGATGGAAGGAACACCGTTAATCCTGTAACTGCGGAAAATACCATTTTCACGGGCGTTGACCAGTTGATCCGGTATTCCCAGCAGTGTTGCGGACAAAATGCCAAACACAACCATGGCAGGGATGATGTCCTGGCGGAAGAGCGGGTTGATCTCAGCCATGACAAAACCCATCATCAGATAAAAGCCCAAAGGGAACAAATAATTCATCAAAAGCAGTTGTTTGTTGCGGATGCCGGTTCGAAATTCAAAAGCGAAATGGTGGATGAAGGCATTCATTGTGCATCTCCTGAGCCGGTGATTTCCAGAAAACGGTCTTCAAGCGAAGGCCGTTCGACGCGCAGGTCAACCAGTGTGTCCTTCCTGGCCTGGATGTGGGCAATAATGGCCGACAGCGTCGGGCCGATATCGGTGCTGTAGTAGATGCTGTATTCGTTTTTGGTTATCGACTGGGTCACAGCCGGGAAGATGGCGGTCGCGGCAGTCAAACTGGCGTCCTGGGTTCGCACGGAAATTTTTGTCAAACCCGCTCCGGCGGCTGTGATTTCCATGGGCGAACCAATTGTGACGATCTTCCCTTTCAGCAAAATGGCTACCCGATCTGACATTTGTTCCGCTTCGGCCATGTCGTGTGTTGCCAGCACAATGGTAGTGCCGCCGGTTTGCAGCTCGCGCATCATGTCATGCAACTCAACGCGGGTGGCCACATCCAGACCGGCTGTTGGCTCATCCAGGAAGAGCACCTTTGGGTTATGCGCCACTGCCAAACCCAGCACCAGACGGCGCTGCTGACCGGCAGACAGTTCGTAGAATTGGGTATTGCGCTTTTCTGCCAGACCTAGCCTATCCAGCAAATCCAAACGCGGTGCCGTATCATGATAAGCGCAGAAAAATTTCATCGCTTCGTCAGGAGTAATGCTTTCGGGCAGTCCGGCTGCTTGCAGTTGTACTCCGATCAGGTTGCGCAGTTTGCGGAAGTCGCTGGTTGGATCGATGCCGGCCACCCGCAAGGACCCGCCGTCCGGAGTGCGCAAACCTTCCAGACATTCCAGCGTGCTGGTCTTTCCAGCGCCATTGGGACCCAGCAAACTGAATAATTCGCCTGACAGGACGTCAAAACTGACACGGTCTACGGCGACAAAACCGCCGTAAGTTTTGCGAAAGTCGTTTACCTCAATCACGGTAGTGTTCATGACATTGTTGTTCCCTTTTTAAATATCCACGGAAGCTTTGGATGATCCCTTGATAAGAAAAATCCCGCAATTTATTATACAGATTTTGAGGCGTTGCAACAATCTCTTGCCTGTTCTCTTGCTTTCGATAAAAAATAAAGCTATACTATAGAAACGGTACAAAATAATCCGGAGGATTTCCTATTTTCTTTAGAAGGAGAAGCTAATGTCTAAAAAGTTGTTCTCAATTCTTGCTGTTTTGCTTGTTGCAACCATGCTCCTGGGGGCTTGTGCACCAGCAGCAACCGAAGCGCCGGCAGAAAAAAAATTCCTGGCCTGCCAGGTCACCGATACCGGTGGTATAGATGACAAATCCTTCAATGCAACTGCATGGAAGGGTGTCACCGATGCAATCGATCAATTGGGCGTCGAGGGTAAATACCTGGAATCCAAAGAAGCCGCAGATTATGAGAAGAATATCAATGCCTTCATCGAGGAAGACTGCGATATCATCATCACTGTTGGTTATCTTTTGAACGATGCCACCAAAGCAGCCGCTGAAGCCAACCCTGATTTCAAGTTCTCAATCGTTGACAGTACCTACGATCCTGCAATCTCGAATGTTGCTGCCCAGGCATACCAAACTGATCAGGCTTCATTCATGGCCGGATATCTGGCCGCTGGCGTGACCAAGACCGGTAAAGTGGGCACCTTTGGTGGTATGCAGATCCCGACTGTCACCATCTTCATGGATGGTTTCGTCCGCGGCGTTGCTTACTACAATGAAGTGCATGGCACCTCTGTGGAAGCTCTTGGCTGGGATACTGAAGCACAGACCGGTTTGTTCACCAATGACTTCAACGATCAGCAAAAAGGCAGTGAGATGGCCGTCTCTCTGATGGACGAAGGCGCCGATATCATCATGCCGGTTGCAGGCCCTGTCGGTTTGGGTTCAGCCGCTGCCATTAAGACTCGCGGAAGCGGCTACCTGATCGGTGTAGACTATGACTGGTTTGTAAGCGCTCCCGAATACAAGGATATCCTTTTAACCTCCGTATTGAAGGTTATGGATCTCGCTACCCTCAACATTATCAAATCCGCACAGGATGGCACATTCAAGGGCGGTACAATTGTTGGTACCCTTGAGAGCGGCGGTGTTGGATTGGCCTCCTTCCACGATCTTGACAGCGTTGTCAGTGCTGATCTGAAGGCCGAACTCGAGACGTTGAAAGCGGATATCATTTCCGGCAAGATTGAAATGAATCCAGCTTTTGCCCAGAAGTAATTTACCAATCGTTTTTGAGGCTGGAGGAGACTCCAGCCTCTTTTTTACATTTTTACTTGTCTGACAACCTAATTTCCCCCATGTGATAAAATTATAGTTAATAATTCCATCATTAGAAACGGATTAACTATGACTCCAATCCTGCAACTAAAAGGGATCACAAAAAGGTTCCCGGGTGTGTTGGCTAATGATCAAATCGATTTATCCTTGAACAAAGGGGAAATCCTTGCGCTTCTGGGTGAGAATGGTGCAGGCAAAACGACATTGATGAATATTCTCTACGGCCTGTACCAGCCGGATGAAGGGGAAATTCTGGTCAATGACAAAAAAATATCCATCACCTCACCAACGGATGCGATCAATGCCGGTATCGGCATGGTCCATCAACACTTCATGCTCATTCCGGTATTTACGGTGACCGAAAATGTCATGCTTGGCTCAGAACCGGTCAAGGCAGGTGGTTTTCTGGACAGGCCAAAAACGGCAGCCCGAATCCGTGAAATCTCCAGTCAGTACAAGCTGGAAGTCGACCCGGATGATTATGTAAAAGATATACCCGTTGGCGTGCAGCAAAGAGTTGAAATCATCAAGCTGCTCTACCGTGAGGCCGAGATCCTCATCTTTGACGAACCGACCGCCGTGCTCACCCCCCAGGAAGCCAACGAGCTGTTTATGATCATGCGCTCTCTGGTCAAACAGGGCAAGTCGATCATTTTCATCACTCACAAACTGCGCGAGGTGTTGGAAGTGGCTGACCGCATCATGGTCATCCGCCGCGGAGCAGTTGTTGGAGAAGCCGATCCCAAAACGGCCAACCGCAACAAGCTGGCCGAGATGATGGTTGGCCGCGAAGTGGATCTGGTGGTAGAAAAAGCCGTCAAGAAACCGGGCGATGTGGTTCTGTCGGTCAAGGATCTGACCGTGGCCGACAAGTTCAAGCAGCTTGTCGTGGATCACGTCTCGTTCGATGTACATGCCGGGCAGATACTGGGTATTGCCGGTGTGCAGGGAAATGGCCAGACCGAACTGGTTGGGGCAATTACCGGTTTGCGCAAATCTCTTTCGGGCCAAGTCAAATTCAGGGAAAATGACATCACCAACGCCTCACCCCGTCAAATTACCAGGCTGGGTTCCGCTCACGTTCCGGAAGACAGGCAGGCAGATGGTTTGGTGCTGCCCTTCCCGGTGGCCGAAAACCTGGTTCTTTGTACTTACTACGATGAGCCTTTTTCTCATGGTGTTGTTCTTCAATACGACAAGATCCTGGAGAATTCTGTTAAGTTAATCGAGGATTTTGATATTCGCACACCCGGCCCATTAACTTCTGTTGGCTCACTCTCGGGCGGCAACCAACAAAAGGTGATCATCGCACGTGAACTTTCACGCCCCATTCAACTGCTGGTGGCTTCGCAGCCTACCCGCGGTCTGGATGTAGGGTCGATTGAATACATCCATAAGCGAATCGTACAAAAACGCGATGAAGGCTGTGCGGTTTTGCTGGTTTCTCCGGAGCTGGATGAGATCATCGAACTTTCTGACCGAATTGCAGTCATGTATCGGGGAAAGATCCTTGCGATCGTTTCTGCCGATCAGGTATCCAAAGAAACTCTTGGGCTCTTGATGGCCGGTATTGTTCCGGAAAAATTTGAAACCCCGGTTGAAAAAATTGTGGAAGTCACTCTCTAGAGAGGTGAACTGGTGGACAAAAAAGACATTGAAAAACAGGATGTTGGGAAGGTTGTTCTACAGGAACTCACTGGTGGTGATCCCCAGGTTAAGAAAAAGAAAAGCAGCTTCTGGAAAACGATAGAAATTCCAATGCTGGCGATATTCACCGGATTAATCATCGGTGCGATCATGATCGCGGCAACCAGCGAGACGGTTTATGCGGCCTTCGGCCAAAGCATCTGGAAAGGTTTTGGAACAGCTTTCTCTGAAATAGGTACTGCATATTGGGCACTCCTTACGGGCTCGCTCGGCAACGTGGGCAACATCATCACCGCATTGCAGTCAGGAGATGTCGTACAAATCCGCCGTGCATTCAATCCCTTCCTGGAGAGTCTCGTACAGAGCACCCCGTATATCTTTGCCGGTTTGGCCTGTGCGCTGGGTTTCCGTGCCGGACTTTTCAATATCGGCGTAGAAGGGCAATTATTTATGGGGGCTGCCGCTGCCACTTACGTGGGCTATTCAATCACCGGGCTGCCCGCATATATCCACATGCCGCTGGCTTTTCTGGCGGGTGCGCTGGGTGGAGGGTTGTGGGGAATGGTCCCGGGGCTGCTTAAGGTAACCACCGGCGGTAACGAGGTCATCAACTGTATCATGATGAATTACATTGCCTACCGTATCACCACCTGGTTGTTGACAGGTCCGATGTCACGCCCTGGCACCGGCGGTATGCCGATCAGCCCGGTCATTCAGAAATCTGCAGAAATACCCCAGTTCTTTGGATCGCCAATTCGTTTTCACCTGGGTTTCTTTATTGCCATCGCCTTTGCAGTCCTGGTCTGGTGGGTTCTGTTCAAGACGAGCTGGGGATTTAACCTGCGCACTGTGGGGGCCAACCCGCGGGCAGCAAAATATGCCGGCATGAGCATCGCCAAGACCACCATTCTGGGCATGGCTGCTTCCGGTGCCCTGGCAGGGATGGCCGGCGCCAATGAAGTTCTGGCGGTCAACCACAGTATGTCGATTGGATTATCCTCTGGTTATGGGTTTGACAGCATTGCCCTGGCTCTGCTGGGGAACAGCCATCCGTTTGGTGTCATTTTCGCGGCGCTGCTTTTTGGCATCCTGAAGAACGGTGCCACCCGCATGATGGTGGTTTCCGCCATTCCCATCGATATCGTCACCGTCCTGCAAGCCCTGATTATCATGTTTGTGGCAGCTCCGGCAATTATTCGTTCGATTTACCGCCTGCGCAAGCCAAAGGATGAGGGCGCCGCTACAGTTATTTTGAGCGGTTGGGGAGGAGAAAAATAATGGCATCCGTATCCACTACCATCCAGCGTGTACAGATCAGCGACATCTCTCAAAAAAGACGCATCTCCACCGGTATCATCGAGATTTGTGTGGCTGTCTTTATCTATTTTGTCTTTGCGAGCAAGATCGCAGCCGAAACGCTCACCACATTTGTCATGACACCGGGCGGGATCACTGCCGGCGCCATGGCGGACTGGGTCCTCCCGACACGGGTCACTCTGCTCGTTCTCACAGCCCTGTGTCTTTTGATCGGAGTTTATCAACTGGTCAAGGGTTTTGGAAAAGCCACCAACGGGCTGATGGGTCTTGTTTTCCTGTTCTTTATCTTCAGCTTCCTGACCTGGCAGGCTTCGGGCAAGTCGTTGAACCTGGCCGGTATGCTCTCCAGTGCGGTTCTTCTGGCCGTGCCGATCACATTGGGTGCCTTTACGGGCTTGCTGTGTGAAAGTGCGGGTGTGATCAACATTGCCATCGAGGGGATGATGCTGATGGCAGCGATGATGGGCGCTCTCATGGGCAGCCTGACGGGCAATGTCTGGCTTGGTTTGTTGTTCGGGGTCCTTTCCTCGCTGGCTCTCGCTGCCATCCATGCCGTACTTTCGATCAAATACAAGATTAACCAGATCATTTCCGGTACAGTGATCAATATTTTCTCGACCGGTATGACCTCATTCCTTTCACAGAAGTTCCTGCAGGTTCACCAACAATTAAACAGCCCGCCGATGTTCCAGCGTGTCCAGATCCCCGGCCTGTCTGAAATTCCATTGATTGGCCCCATTTTCTTCAACACGAATTTCTTTGTCTACATGATGTTTGTGTTGTTGATTGTGATACAAGTTGCCCTGTACTCCACCCGCTGGGGTTTACGGATGCGCAGTGTGGGCGAGCATCCCAAGGCCGCTGATACCCTGGGGATCAACGTCATCAGGACACGCTACATGGCTGTTCTTCTGGGTGGCGTGGTGGCCGGTTTGGCGGGTGCTTTCTTCACCCTTGGTTCAGTGGGGCGCTTTGACGAAGGGATGACAGCAGGCAAAGGTTTCATCGGCCTGGCAGCCATGATCTTTGGCAATTACTCACCAATCGGGGCCATCGGCGCCGGTATGTTGTTCGGTTTTGCCGATTCGCTGGGTTCGAAGCTTTCTTTGCTGGGGAGCGCCATTCCATCGACATTGATGTCGACGGCCCCGTACCTGATCACCATGATTGTGTTGGCCGGTTTCATCGGCAAGGGGCATGTTCCGGCTGCGGATGGCGAGGTGTACACCAAAGAGTAACGCTGGTCATTTGTTTGACATGAGATTGGTACAGGGACACAACGGTGTGTCCCTGTATTCGTTATTTGCACTGAATATTTTCAAGCATTCATTTGCTGATAGAGATTTATATGCTCCAACGATATTCCCTGCTTTTTTGTGTTGGATAATCCTGGATGGCAGTTCATTTTTATTGCGTGCAAACCCTGCCTCTTCCTTACTTGATTCTTTGCTGATCAACACTCCATGAATATGGTTGGGCATGATGATGTATTCACCTAATTCAATATTTCGAAAAAGGGATGGAATGTCGGTTTTGGGTCATGAGATGGTCAAAGGAATTGGCTGCCATGGATCTTTTCAAAGAATCAAACTCTAACAACCGGTTTGCAAAACAATATTTACAGCCCTGCAACAAACCGATCCACTTCCGACATGGTGGGGAAGGAAGTCTGGGTGCCAGCCTTTGTGACCGACAGAGCCGCGACCCGGTTGGCAAAGCGAATGGCTTCCGGCATATCCTTTGATTGCATCAGCGCAAAAGCCAGGCTGCCGATGAAGGCATCACCGGAGCCGGTGGTGTCAACGGCATTCACCTTGGGCGGGCTGAAGTGCTGCTCCTGGCGGCCGTCCCACAGCAAAGCCCCATCGGCGCCGAGGGTGACGATCACAGTTTGTGCGCCCAGCTCCTTGAGCCGGCGTGCGGCGTCCGAGGCTCCATGGATGCCATTGACAGACAGACCGGTTAACAGCTCCGCTTCGGTTTCGTTGGGCACCACAATATCGGCCATTTCGATCATCTGAGGCGGCACCTTGCGGGCGGGGGCAGGATTGAAGATGATCCGCACCGCGTTGGCGCGGGCGATCTCGAAGGCTTTCAGAATGGCTTCATCGGGGATTTCGAGCTGGCAAATCAGTATCTTGGCGTTTTTGATCAGGTCGGATGCCTGTTCCACCTCGGCTACGCTGAGGGTCATGTTGGCGCCGGGAACGATGATTACCAGGTTGCGCCCTTCGTCATCGACCGTGATGGGTGCGACACCGGAAGCGAGGGTATCATCTTCAAAAACGCGGGCAGTGACCCCGTTTTCCTTGAAGTTGGCACGCACCATGGAGCCAAAGGTATCCTTGCCCACCTTGCAGACCATCGCCACCCGCGCCCCCAGCCGGGCGGCAGTGACTGCCTGATTGGCTCCCTTTCCTCCAAATCCCATGCTGAAGGAGCTGCCGGCCAGCGTCTCGCCCATTTTTGGAAGGCGCGAAATGCGGGTGATCATGTCGATCATGTTACTGCCAACCACGACGATATCGTATGAAGGGTTTTGTTCAGGCATTGTATCTCCGATTGATAAAATGATATAAGCTGCGGCTCGAAAACACCATTTTTCAAACACCATTTTACTCCCATCTATTGTGTTAATCTGACCAATTGTTAGACAACTGCTTGCATTTGCTATGCTATTGAGGGAACTTCTGCTATAATATTGCCGATTGTTGTATTCTGGTGGTCTGGCGATTGGGGGATCGCTGTTGATTTCATGACATTCTGGTCACCCGTTCACCCGATGCAATCTCCTCTGGTGTGCAGTTTAGACCATGATTGTCTGAAAGGAGGCAATACAACAGCGAACCTGTCTTTTCCCTCAATTGATACTAATCAAATTCCAGACAAAAAAAACGAAAAAGGAGATAGAAAAAGTGAAAAAACGTTTGTGGTTCGTATTGTGCATCATTTCCATACTTTCGTTTTCGTTGTCGGCATGCAAGCCAGCGGCAACGGAAGAGCCCGAAAAAAAGGCCAGTGTGGTTTTGATCACCCCCAACCCGTTGGGGGACCGGTCCTTTATTGATGCTGCTGCCAGAGGTCGGGAACAATTCATGAAGGATTATCCGGATGTCCAGTTTGATATCATTGAGACCAATGGTGTTGCCGAGCACGAAGCAGCCATGCGCAACGCAATCGCAAAAGGTTACGATATGATCATTGGTCTGGCCATCGATTCCGAGCTGATGTTCAGCCTGTGCGAGGAATTTCCGGATCAAAAATTCGGCTCGGCATCAGAAATCTTTGCCGAGACACTTCCTGCCAACATGGCCGGTTATGTAATCAATGTGCATGAATCCAGCTTCTTGGTCGGTGTAATTGTTGGATCCCTGACAAAGACCAAGACCGTTGGCGCAGTGCTTGGTGGCGATTCGCCGGGCATTAACCAGTTCTTCTACGGCTACAAGCAGGGTGTGTTGGAAGTTTGCCCGGACTGTACGGTACTGTCCAGCTATCTTGGTTTTGACTTCTCCAACCCCACTCTGGGTCTGGAATCTGCATTGGCGCAGTATGACCAGGGTGCCGATATCATCTACCAGGTTGCCGGACGCTCCGGTGAGGGTGTACTGCAAGCTGCCAAGGATCGAGGTTTGTATGCCATCGGTGTAGACTCCAACCAGGATGATACCCAGCCCGGCAATGTGATCGTATCCTCGATCAAAGCAACCAACACCACCACCTACAAACTGGCCGAGATGGCAGTCAAAGGTTTTGAGCAGGGTTTCCACTCGATTGGCCTGTCTGACGGCGGTGCCGGTCTTTCATGGGACGATGGCTCAACCACCTTTGAAGAAAAGGGCCCTGCAGATATGGTTGCATTACTACCGGCTGTAAAAGAAAAGGTAGAGGAATACCGCACCGCAATTTTGGCCGGCGACCTCAAAGTTTGCGACGCGCTGAATGAAGATCCAGCGCTTTGTGACCCGCTTAAATAGCTTTCGCAGCATTTCGAAGAAATAGACAGATAGCAAGAAAACCGGCCTGAGTTGAGTGAAATCACACTCAGGCCGGTTTTGAGGATAGACCATGACGAGTGCTCTTGAAATGAAGGGGATCAACAAGTACTTCGCGTCAACGGAAGTAATGGCGAATGATAACGTTGACTTTTCCGTGGAAGAGGGAGAAATTCACGCTTTGGTGGGGGAGAACGGGGCCGGTAAAACCACCCTGATGAATATCCTGTACGGTTTGCTGAAGAAAGACAGCGGTGAAATATTCCTTCACGGTGAAAAAGTGGAAATCAGTCATCCGGATGATGCCATTGCATTGGGGATTGGGATGGTGCACCAGCATTTCAAACTGGTTCCATCTTTTACCATTGCCCAAAATGTTATGTTGGGTATCGAGCCCAACAAGGCCGGTTTTCTCAACCAACGGACGGAGAACGAAGCCGTCAAAAAACTTGGCGATTCGTTTGGCCTGCCGGTTGATCCCCGGGCGAAGATCAGGGATCTACCGGTGGGGATGCAGCAGCGGGTGGAGATACTTAAGACGCTGCAACGACATGCCCGCTTGTTGATCCTGGATGAACCCACCGCAGTTTTGACCCCTCAGGAAGTCAAGGAATTTCTTGAAGTGGTGCGCCGGATTGCTGACAATGGCTGTACGGTGGTATTCATTACGCACAAACTGATCGAGGTGGTCGATGTTGCCGACCGTGTAAGTGTAATGCGCAATGGCAGGATGATTGGAACCCGCAGCGTAAAAGAGACGAGCATCCCGGAAATGGCTCGCATGATGGTGGGGCGCGAGGTGTTGTTCAGGGTAGAAAAGAAACCCGTTCAACCCGGTAAAGTTGTATTTGAGGCCATGGATCTGTCGGTGACCAGCGCGGCCGGAGTTCCGGCGGTTGTAAAAAATTCCTTCAAGGTTCGTGAAGGCGAAATCTACGGGGTAGCCGGCGTGAGCGGAAATGGACAAACCGAAATGGTGGAAGCCATTACCGGCATGCGCCCGGTGGATTTCGGAAAGATCCTGCTGATGGACAAAGACATCACCCATGCAGACGTGGAAACCCGGCGGGATGCCGGGATGGCTCATATTCCGGAAGACCGCATCAAGGTGGGACTGAATATGCAAACCACGCTGGATGAGAATATTATTGTAGACAATTATCGCAAATCTGAATTTCAAAAATTTGGATTTATGTTGAATGATGCCATCAAGGCATTTGCAGCAAATATCATCAAATTGTTCAATATTTCTGGAACAGTACCCGGGGGTGGCGTGTCCAATCTTTCGGGCGGGAATATGCAGAAAGTGGTCATTGGGCGCGAATTGTCGGGCAATCCAAAATTGATCGTCGCGAATCAGCCTACCCGCGGCCTGGATGTAGGCAGTATTGAGTTTGTCCATCAAACTCTGCTGGAGGCTCGCGAAAATCATGCTGCAATTCTGCTGGTTTCGGTTGAACTGGATGAGATCATGTCGCTCAGCGACCGGATTGGTGTGCTCTACCGCGGGGAAATTGTGGGAGAGCTGGACGCAACAGAAGCGACTGAAGAACAGGTTGGTATCCTGATGGCGGGTGGAACGTTGGAATCGCTGAATGAACCTGACCCGTCCAACAGGGTGGCGCCGGGAGTTTAAGGGTTGAAGCCTGATGAATAAAAGGAATTGAGGTTTGGATGCAAAAAGAACGTCGCAATCAGCTTGTAAATACGTTTCTGGTTCCCTTTCTGGCCGTCATCACCGGTTTGTTATTTGCTGCTTTGCTTATCCTGTTCACTGACGCTTCGCCGATCGAAGCTTTCAGTGAATTGATATCGGCTGCCTTTGGCTGCAAGTCCATCACCAGTTGTGCTTTTCTCACCACGCTGGAACGGGCTACACCGCTTATTCTGACCGGTTTGGGAGCCGTGGTGGCCTTCCGGTCGGGTATGTTCAGCATTGGTCAGGAAGGGCAATTGCTGATGGGTGCGGTGACTGCGGCCTACCTGGGTTATGCCATACATCTGCCTTACGTGATCCACCCGATTGTGATCATTTTGGCTTCGATGACGGCCGGTGGGATTTATGGTTGGGTGCCCGGGGTGCTCAAGGTAAAGCTGGGTGTGAATGAGGTCATTACCACAATTGTGATGAACACAATTGCCACGCTGGTAATGGAATATCTGGTCAACTTCCCCATGCGCGGAGATATCAGCTCAACAGCCCATTCACCGGTGATCGATGCCACCGCCCAACTACCGGCATTTTTACCCGGCTCAAAATGGGGGATTGGGTTTGTAATTGCCATTGTCGTAGCCATTGCCGTGTATTTCTTCCTGTGGCGATCCACTTCGGGTTATGAACAGCGTATGGCAGGTCAGGCTCCGTTTTTTGCTAAATTTGGAGGCATCAAGAACGACAAAATTGCTATCCGCGGTATGGTCATCAGCGGTGCTATTTGTGGCCTGGCAGGTGCCATTGAAATTCTTGGGGTGAACAGACGTATCATGACCGGTTATTCAACCGGTTTGGGCTTTGACGGCCTGAGTGTGGCAATTTTGGGACAAACCCATCCACTGGGTGTGGTCATCGTCGCCATCATTTTTGCAGGCTTGCGGCTGGGAGCTCAATTGGGTTTGCAGCTTTCGTTGGGGATCCCGCGCGAGCTGGGCGGCGGCATGATCGCCATTATGATCCTGTTTGTGGCTGCCGGACAGTTATATGTGAGTCTTATTGAAAATGTACGCAAGTGGAAAGAAAAGAGGAAAAAGCCTGGCGAAGGGGATTTGATTCCAACAAATCCGAATGGAGGTAAGGCCTGATGCAAGAATTTTTTAGTATTTTCAATACTTCGCTGGTCGAAAGCGGTATACGTCTGGCAACGCCGATCATTCTGGCCGCGCTTGCGGGTGCAATCTGTAACCGAGCGGGGGTTCTCAACTTCGCATTGGAAGGAATGATGCTTCTGGGTTCCTTCCTGGGCATTATCTCCGCATATTTCCTGGGAAATACTTACCTGGGAGTTCTGATGGCGATCCTGGCAGGTTCCCTTCTGGGTGTCTTTTTTGCCTTTTTATACCTGAAATACAACGTTGATTTGGTCATTCTGGCTATTGCCATCAATATGCTGGTGACGGAGCTGACCGTTTATTTCATGCGGATTATGTTTGGACAGGTGGGTACCTGGACGGATTCCAGTATTGTCAAGCTGCCTGATATCCAACTCCCGCTGATCAAGGATATTCCGGTTTTGGGAGAAGTTCTGAGCGGTTACAACATCATCATCTACTTCACCTGGTTTGCCATCATTGCGGCGTATATCATGTTGTTTCACACCAAGTTTGGCCGGCATATCCGCGCAGTGGGTGAGAACCAGTCGGCAGCCGAGTCGGTCGGTATCAATGCGCCGCGGGTCAAAATGTTTGCGCTGGTCATCAGCGGCGCCCTGGCAGCCCTGGGCGGTGCTTTCCTGTCCGTTGGGCATCTGACCATGTTTACCCGCGAGATGAGCAACGGCCGCGGCTGGATTGGCATCACGGCGGCGCTGTTCGGCTTGAATCATCCCATTGGCGTATTGTTCACCGGGCTGTTCTTTGGTTTTGCAGATGCGTTTGCCGTCCGTTTGCAGAACGTCACCGATATACCACCCAACCTGATCCAGCTTCTGCCCCATATCACCACACTGCTGGTGCTGGTGATCATGGCTCTGCGCGAAAAAGTTTCGCGTGCGTTGGTTCGACGCCGCTCGGTGGCTCGAATCAGGGAAGGCCTGGTAGGCCGGGCAGCGAATGGAGCCGGAGCGATTGAATCGGGAGAAAGCACCGGGGGCAGTCTGCTGCCACCGGCGGCCGAGTAAGGCGACTTTTGATTCTGGCGGTGCGAGTTTCTTTCGCGCCGCTATATTTATTTTTCTGTATGACAATAATCTATTTTCCAGACAGGAGACGGTATGGAACACCATGTAAAATGTGAACCTAAAGACGTTGCACGCTATGTATTATGCCCAGGGGATCAGGCGCGCGCCAAAAAAATTGCCGATCATTTCGAGAACGCCTATCTCGCGGCAGACAATCGTGGTATTGTCGTCTATTCCGGCACGTACAAGGGTGTGTTCATGACATCCTGCGGCACCGGTATGGGCGGTCCGGTGGTGGCCATCGCGCTGGAGGAGCTGGCTCATATGGGTGCAGATACCTTTATCCGGGTGGGTTCGTGTGGCGTATTTCAGGAAGGTCAAATGCCGGGTGATGTGATCATCGCCAGCGGCACATTCAGGGCCGGGGGTACTTCGCTTTCATATTTGCCATTGGGTTTTCCGGCCGTGCCCACCTATGAGGTACTGCGCAGTATGACGGATGCCGCCGATGTACTGAAAATTCCGTACACCGTGGGTGTTGGAATGGCCGGAGACAGCTTTTATGCACCACGCGAACCTGGCTCACGCGATATTTTTAAGACAAGCGGTGTAGTTTCGGTGGAGATGGAGAGTGACACACTGTTCATCGTGGGTGCTTATCGCCGCTGGCGGACAGGAGCCGTTTTTACATCGGATGGCACACCGAAAGAAACCAAACCGGCCTGGGGTTGGGACGCATTCTACCAGGGTGAGGAAAACGCGATTTTGATAGCCCTGGATGCGCTGTATCAAATTTCGCAGAGGGATGAAAAAGTTCAATTTCCCGCCCCTTAATGGGCGGGGATAAAGGGGTGGGGTGAAATTTTCACCCCATTTTTCGGCTTTTCCACTGGCGGAAGAAAAGATATCCAATGACCAGGCCGGTATAACTGGCAAGCAGGTCGAAGGGGTCGGCGTCGCGGCCGGGGAGGAGCACCTGGGAAGCCTCGTCAAATGAAAAAAGGAAAAACATGATGAGTGCGCCAAGGGGGATCTCAAAATTGAAGATGTGCAGCTTGCGGGGGTAGAGAATATAGCCGGCCAGGAAGGTAAGAATGGCTGCAAAAGTAATATGCGTGATCTTGTCGTTAACATGGTTTGCATAAACCCAGTCCTTTGCATCTCTTAATATACCCACCATGATCATGCACATCACCAGCAGGATCACCACAAATAACAGGATTGCCCATCTTTTTTGTTTTTTGTTGTTTCCAGTGTTCAACCCTATATCACCCCGTCATTTTGGTTTTGTTGAAATAATCAAGGTGTAGTATATCGCGCATTGACTTGCTATGGAAAGGCGCTCTCCGTTGTCATGTCGAGCGCAGTGAGACATCCGCCCAGGAGCGGATTGGGCTATCAACTCAATTTGGAACGAGAGTAAGGAACCGGTTCCATATTGAGTCTTTTGTGAAAATAAGCTCCTGGGCGGATCTCCCGATACCGTCGAAATGACATTACGGCTGCCAGTACACTAAACCGGATCACTCATTTGGAATGAGCGATCTGCCAACGGTTACCGCAGCTTTACATACCGCCGCGACTCCGGTTTGAATGGCGACCGGATCCACCATGAAAGCCGGATTATGCAGTGGATAAGACGATTCCGCATTCCTGGAAGACCCGATCCATAAAAGAAATCCCCTCACTGTTTGAAGGTAGTGACAGAAATCTTCACTTGCCATGGATGGATTAACCGAAACAATATTGTGGGTTCCAAACTCGCTGGCCAGGCCAGGTTGGATCAATTGAATCAATTCGGCGTCATTGATCACCGGGAACAATTCGGAAGAATATTCAACTTTGCCTTTACAGCCGAAAGCCTTTGCAGTATTGTCGACAATTTCGTTCAACCGTTCGACAATCAAATTTTCAATATCTTTGTTAAAAGACCGGATAGTGCCCGTCAATTTTGCACTATCGGAAATAATGTTTAAAGCACTCCCTGAATTAAACGTGCCGACACTGACCACAGCGGTCTCCTGTGGATCGACATTTCTGCTGATGATGCTTTGCATTAAAACAACCGTGCTGGCTGCCGCCAATAAAGCGTCTTTGCCAATGTGCGGCTGGGCCCCATGGCTTTTCAAACCAATAATTTCGATCTCAAAATCGTTTTCCGCGGCCATCAATGCGCCTGCCTTGACGCCAATTTGACCGGCCAATAATTCGGGATTGGAATGAAAGCCTATAATAGCCTTGATCTGCGGATTGTCCAGTACGCCGTGGCGGATCATGGCTTTCGCTCCGGTACTTGTCTCTTCCCCGGGTTGAAAAATAAATCGCACATTGCATGGAAGTACATCCCTGTTGTGGGAAAGAGTCTGAGCGACGCCCAACCCGACCGTCATGTGTAAATCATGACCGCAGGCATGCATTACGCCCGCGTTTTTCGAAGGGTATTCACTCCGGCTATTTTCAGAAATCGGCAGGGCATCCATATCACAGCGGATCGCGAGCGTGGGTTTGCCGGGATCGACCTGCAAGTCGGCTACCGCACCGGTTGTATCCGTAAAAGAGGTGACCTTAAGGCCTATTTCCTGAAGTTTGGAGATAATGAATTTCGTGGTTTCGAATTCTTGATCGCTCAATTCGGGATGCTGGTGGAGATGTTTAAACGTTTCCAACAACCCGGGATAAAACTTTTGGACTTCTTCAGACCAAATCAAATCTTGCTTCAGCATGGAATCCTCCAAAAAATTTCTTATTCGGCTATAACCGTATTCGAACTGGATGCATCCGGCGCATCACAAATTAAATCCGGAGTCAAGTGCCCATTTCATATCATTTCATATTTAATCCTGGCTTCACACACTCGTTCGCCGGGGGTCAACTTACCGGTGGTGCTGTGTTCACAAACTTCGCCCGATATACATAATCGGCAAGAGCGCTGCGTTTGGTTTGGATGGAGGTTGGATGGTTATCAATCATCAAGTATACCAGTATACTTAAATACTAGTATACGTAAATCATCATGATTGTCAAGCTTTTAATAAATCTTTCAACACAAGCAAGAGGATGACAATGAAGGCAGGACTTTCCTTTCACCATTGTCATGTCGAACGCAGTGAGACATCCGCCCGAGAGCCGGTGATTAAATCGCTGGTTATGGAAACGTGCCCTTGGGCGGACTCCTCGATTCTCTCGAGGTGACAAAAGGGTGGGTTATTGAAAATCAATGCGCATAGGTATAATTATTTCATCTTTTTACTTCACGTTGCGATGGCTTGTCAACCGTTTCAACAGTGGATGATACAGTTTTTCGGCACACATAAAGATGACCATGATGGCGATCATGGCACCACCCAGTTCGCGGGGCACTCCGGCATCGATCATCAGACCGCCCAACGAACCCAGCCTTACCCCGCCCAGGAAAACCGCCGCAAAGAAGATGCCCAGCGGGTGGGTCTGCCCGAGCAGGGCAACGATGAGGCCGTCAAATGAGTCGACGGCCGAAAAATTGGTGACAAAATGATAGTGAACGCCCAGAACTTCCACCGCGCCGCCCAACCCGGCCAGTGCGCCGCTGAGCAGCATGGCAGAAGCCACGGCCCTGACGGGGTGCAGGCCGCCGTTGCGGGCAAAGAGGGGAGCCTGCCCGCTCATGCGCACCTCATACCCCCGCCTGGAATAAAACAGGTACAGGAATACAAACACCAGGGCAGCCAACGCCAGAAAAAAGCCGGTGTTTAATTTGGAGCCTGCAGCCAGGGTGTCAAGACGGGCGGTTTCGGGGATGTAGCGGCCGGTGGGGATGGCAGCAATCAGAAATGCGGCGATGGTGTTCATCACTAAAGTGGAAAGGATTTCGTTGACCCCGATGCACACCTTGAGCAGCCCGGGAATTAATCCCCAGATGCCGCCGGCCAAAGCTGCAACGGCCAGTGCAAACGCCGGGTGGAGCAAACCTGGCAACTGGATATGGGTAGCCACCATGGCGGCAAAGGCCGCCCCCAGGCTCATCTGGCCAATCTGCCCAATGCTGAAAATACCTGCCCGGAAGGCCACCGCGGCGGACAAGCCTGAGAAGATCAGTGGTGTAGCCCACTGCAAAGTTGTCCACCAGGCACAGTTGTTTGCCTGTTCGCAGCCAAAACCGTTCCTGAGCAAGGCAGAATAGGCTTCCAGGGGGGTGGATTGGGTAAAGAGTACAAATACACCGCCCACCAGCAGGCCAAAGACTGCTGCCAGGATGGATTTGAGTATCCTGTAAACAAGCCCTTCTTCATGGTCGACCAGGCTATGCATACAGGGTTATTGCTTCTTTTCAAGAAGTGCAGTTTTTTCTTCTGCGGACAGAAAGGCAGTTTGCAGTGCATTGTGCTGTGCCTGCCGGATTTGCTGCGGGGTGAGGCCCGCGGCGGGTGCGGCGGTTTCATATTCATGGCGCAAATAGACCGTGCTGATGCCGGGGTCATCGGTGTTGATGGTGGCCAGCAGGCCGTGCTCCAGGAATTTTTTTAGCGGATGGGCGGCATAAGCGGGGATCAGGCTGGTATGCAGATTGCTGGTCAGGTTGCATTCGATACCAATGCCTTTTTGCTGCATGGTGTCCATCAAGGCCGGGTCGGTATAGGCAGTGAGCGCATGCCCGATTCTTTCCGCCCCCAGTTCATCGATGGCCTGCCAGATGCCGGCCGGTCCGGCGGCTTCGCCGGCATGGATGGTGATATGCAGCCCGGCATCACGGGCGCGCTTGAACTGCTCGACGAACAACGAACCGGAGAAGTTGATCTCATCACCGGCCAGGTCGAGGGCTGCAAGGTGGTCACGGTATTTCAACAGGGTATCCAGTTCCAGCCAGGAACGCTCGCCGTACTGCCGGCTGAGTATGCCGATCAGCGAGACGGTGGTATCGAAATCACGCAAGCCGGCCTGCACCCCGTCGATGACGGCTTCTGTTACGCCAAGCGGGTCGAGCGAGAACGGTTCAGCCATGAAGAGCGGGCTGAAGCGCAGCTCGATGTAATCGATCCCTTCGCGGGCGGCGTCCTCCACATTTTCATAGGCCACGCGGCGGCAGGCGTCATAATCGGCCAGGGTGGCGGTCATCCATTTGAATTTTTCGAAATAGCTTAACAGTCCTCCTTGTGGCCCTGATACGTGCACGAACGGACGCAAACCTTCCAGCGTGTCTGCCGGAAGCGGGACATTATGTTTCAACCCAAGGTCCAGCACGGTTTCGAGCCGTACGGAACCGTCGAGGTGGCGGTGCAGGTCGATGAAGGGGAGATGCGGGTCGATCAAGGGAAAATCCTCCGGGTTGTGGAACAGGCTGGAATGATTTTACAGTCAGGCCGGTGATGTGTCAAATCGAGCTTGGAAGGCGGTTTTGGATTAAGATTTGGCTGGTGGAAAAATAGTTTTTGAGTTACTGAACGATGTGCTGTTTCGGTTTGGGCCGACTTTGAGATCGAATTCCATGAAAGGATGTACTGTCAATTAGTCGATGCTATAATCTTCATAATTGTTTTTATCCGTTTTGCGGCGAAAGACTGGTATCCCGCAGGCACCATCTTACAATCATTCCTGGCAGCAAAATTGAGTCATTATGGGAGAAACCATGAATTCCAAAGAAAACATTCAAAAGGAAACGCTGTTCCTCAGGCAGCCCAGCGTCAGCAAAAACGAGATCGCTTTCATTTATGCGGGTGACGTATGGATCGCGAACAAAGATGGCTCCAACCCGCGCCGGCTCACAGCCCAAAAGGGTACCTCACGGCCGGTCTATTTTTCGCCGGATGGTGAATGGCTGACATTTTCCGCCCAATATGACAGCGGGTGGAGTGTATATGTAATTTCCAGGGAAGGCGGCGCTCCCCGCCGGTTGACTTATCACCCCGCCGAGGAGATCGTTCAAGGCTGGACGCAGGATGGCAGGCATATATTGTTCGCCTCCGACCAGCGATCACCGCATGCGCGCCAGTATAAGCTGTTCACCGTGCCGGTTGAAGGGGGACTCCCAACGGAACTGCCAATGGATATGGCTTTCAGGGGCGCTTACTCTCCGGACGGAAAATACCTGGCATACATTCAATACCCGGAGGCTTTCTGGACCTGGAAACGCTACCGCGGCGGAATGACCTGTCCGATTATGGTGTTGGATCTGAAGTCGCTCGATGAGGTGAAAATCCCGCACGAAAATGCCACCGATACGTTCCCCTGCTGGGTGGGGAAGGATATTTATTTCCTGTCCGACCGCAACCGCATCACCAATGTGTTCCGCTGGGTCGCGGCGGCCAACACGGTGGAACAGCTTACCTTCCACGACGACTACGACGTGCGTTCGTTGAGCGCCGGGCCCGACTGCCTGGTGTATGAACAGGCCGGAAGAATTCATGTAGTGGATTTTGCCGGACACAAGAGTACGCCGCTGCACATATCGCTGGCGGTTGAGCTGCCGGAAACCCGCCCTCAGTATAAAAAAGCCAAAGACTTTATTCAGAATGCGAATCTTTCACCCAGCGGGCAGCGGGCGGTATTCGAGGCACGCGGCGACATCTTTAGCGTGCCCGCAAAAAAGGGTGACATCCGCAACCTGACGCAAACGACCGGCGTATGTGAGCGCTTTCCGGCCTGGTCTGCCGACGGGCAGTCGATCGCCTGGTTCTCGGATGCCAGCGGCGAATACGACCTGGTGATCTCGGACCAAAAAGGTGTGAAGAAAACGGTTGTCACACTGGGCAAGAAATCTTTCTTTTATACACCGCTCTGGTCGCCGGACAGCAAGAAGATCGCCTTTACCGACAAGGCGCTCAATCTCTACTATCTGGATGTGGAGACCAAAGAGGTGATCCATGTCGACAGTGAAACTTATGACCATCCGGAACGCACATTGAACCCGGCCTGGTCGCCGGACAGCAAATGGCTGGCCTACACCCGGCGGCTGGATAATCAGATCCGGGCGGTATTTCTGTACGAGCTGGAAACCAAAACGATCAGCCAGGTGACCGACGGGATGAGCGATGCCACCGATGCCTGTTTCAGCCGCGATGGAAAATATCTGTACTTTACCGCCAGCAGCAATTTTGGGCTGAATGTCGGCTGGCTGGATTTGTCATCCACCGAGCGAACTGTACTGCGCGGTCTGTATGCAGCCGTGCTCAGCAGTGAAGAGCCATCCCCCTTTGCGCCGGAAAGCGATGAAGAAAAACCTGAAGAAAAACCGGCCGTGGAAAAGAAATCTGAAGAGAATGGCATGGATGCCATCGGCAACTATACTGCAAAGAAAACAGAAGACCCGGTGGTCAAGGTGGATCTGGAAGGGCTGCAGCAGCGGATTGTGGCGCTGCCGGTTGCGGAGCGAACCTATAGCAGGCTTCAGGCAGCGGAAAACAAGCTGTTCTATCTGGAGGTATTGCCCAACCAGCCGATGTCAGATGCGGTACCGGCGTTCAGCCTGAACGTGTTTGATTTCAAGGAACGAAAAAGTGAAATATTTGTGGAGCGGGTGCAGAATTACTGGCTCAGCGCCAATGGCAAGATGCTGATGTATCGCGCAGCCGGTGGGAACGACTTTTCCATCGTGAGCATTGACAAGAAACCTGCTGCGGGTGATGGCGCGCTAAACCTGGATGCCATGCAAATCCTGGTGGATCCGAAGGCGGAGTGGAAACAAATTTTCCGTGAGGCTTTCCGTGTGCAGCGTGACTTCTTCTATGACGCCGGGATGCACGGGCTTGATCTGGAGGCGGCCTACCGGAAATATCTGCCATTCCTCGAGCATGTTGCCCATCGCGATGACCTGAATTACCTGATGTGCGAGTTTTCAGGCGAAATTGTCGCCGGGCATATTTTCATCATGATGGGGGATATCCCTGCACCGGATGTGGTACCGGTGGGTCTGCTGGGGGCCGATTATGAAGTAAACGCGGACGGTTTTTACCGGATCAAGAAAATTTATGATGGGATCAACTGGCACCCTGAGCTGCGTTCTCCGCTGACCGAGCCGGGGGTTAATATAAAGGAAGGCGAGTACATTTTGGCAGTGAACGGGAAACCGCTGCGCTCGCCGGATAACATTTACCGCCTGTTCGAGCAGACTGCCGACAAGGTGACCGATCTGCTGGTGGGTGAGACCTCCGACATGGAGAAGGCGCGTACGGTGACGGTAAAACCGTTGGCCAGCGAGGCACTGCTGCGTCACTGGGCATGGATTGAGGGCAACCGTAAAAAGGTGGATGAGTTGTCTGATGGGCGTGTAGCATACGTGTACATGCCCGACACTTCACTGGATGGATATGCCAATTTCAACCGCTATTACTTCTCGCAACTGGACAAAGAGGCTGTGGTGCTCGATGAGCGTTTCAATGCCGGCGGGTCGGTAGCCGATTACGTGATTGACCTGCTCAACCGTCCGTTGTTGAGTTACTGGGCCACGCGGGAAGGGAAGAGCTTTGCCACCCCCAACGGCTCCATTTTTGGCCCGAAGGCCATGATCATCAATGAACTGGCCGGCTCAGGCGGCGATGCCATGCCGCATTTCTTCCGCCGGCGCGGGCTGGGCAAGCTGGTGGGCAAGCGCACCTGGGGTGGTTTGATCGGCATCTACGACTACCCGGTTTTGATGGACGGCGGCAGGTTGACCTCGCCGCGCCTGGCTATTTTCAGCCCGGACGGGGAGTGGGAAGTGGAGAATGTGGGCATTTCCGCGGATGTGGAGGTGGAGATGGCACCCAAAGAAGTATTCGCGGGGCATGACCCGCAGTTGGAGAAAGCGGTGGAAGTGGTTCTGGAAGAGCTGAAGGCACATCCTTTTGAGCGAAAGCCGCGTCCGGCGCCGATTAACAGAGTGAAGTAAAGACGGAAAAAAGCAGGAGTACGGTATGCCGTACCCCTGCGAATTGGTACTCAAATTCGTATACCTTGCGCTTCATATTTTGATGCAATGTTCAAGGGTTTTGACCACCCATTGATTAAGACTGGTTTCTTCTTTTTCGGCGATTTGACTGAATTTTGCGTGAAGTTCTGGTGATGTTCTGATCACAAATTTACCACTATATGATTTTTCCGGTTGGATACCCTCTTGTTGACAATATTCAAGATAGTCGTCTATTGCCTCAGCAAATGCTCCATGCAGTTCTTCAATACTTGTACCCTCAAAAGTAATTATGTCTCGAACCCCAAGAACTCTCCCGTAAAAAACATCATCTCCTTCGATATAACCAATTCTTGCTTCATAACCTTTATACTTTATCGTATCCATGACCTTAACCCTTCCTTTCCGGCATTTCGGGTTGATTACTGCTACTCCGGTAAACAAATTCCTGTGTCATTCAAAAAATCCCTTATTGCAACTACTTGATACCTTTTTAGTTCTCTCCTCGGATGTGGCTTATCCAGAAAGGCTGTGAGACCATTAAACCTGAACCTGACTCGAGATCCTTTGTTGTAGATCACTTCAACACCCAGCGAAGATAATAAACGGATGACAGCATCCCATTCAATGTCAGCCCGGATTGGGTTCTCAAATATGCTGTCAAGGGTTTTCTTCTGTTTATTATTATCTTGAAAATGATATCATATTTTGATATCATTTTCAAGGCGAATTCAAGATCAATAAAGATGTGTAAAGAAAGTTGTCTGTTACGAATAAGCGAAATTCTTACTGTGTATTGTTCATGAACATCATCTCAAATGAGAATATAAAAACCGATTTGAAACCGAGAATCATTCATGCTACACTACAGGAAGCTGGAGTGGGTGATTGAGATGAGCAAATCAAACAGCCAGGTAAGTTTCCTTTTATTTTTGATTTTTCTTCCCGTGCTGGGTGGGTGTACACTTTCGTTTGTGCCGACACCCACGCCTTTGCCAGAGCCGGTTGTTCTTCCCACCAGCGATGTAACCCCCGCTGATCTGCAAGGCGTCACCTGGCTGCTGCAGTCGATGGGTGAGGATGAACTGGCCGAAGGAACCCATGTCACTATCCGCTTTACAGATGGAGTCATGGAGGGATATGCCGGATGTCGGGGATATCGAGGTTTCTACCAGGCGAATGGGGGTACAATCTCTTTTCTGACCTTCAACATGCTGGGCGAAACTTCCTGTGCCGATAAAGAACTCCTGGCGCAGGAAACGCTCTTCATCGATTACCTTGAGTTGTCCACCCGCTACCGGGTGGATGCCGGGCGGCTGGAAATTTACACATCCGGCAACGAGACGTTGATTTTCGCCGCAGAGCAGCAGCCTGTCGAATAACCGGTTCAGCACAGGATCATTTGATTTAGGGCCTGGTCCAGCGGATTTCCCAATTGCCATTCAGCCTTGCGAAGACACTCATTACATTGAGTCTTATTTCCTGATTCTTTGGAAGATCTGCTTCCGACCACCAATCCAAATAGGTCCCTTTATCCGAGTACAAGAGGAAATCAACGGATTGGAATTTGTCAGGCAAAGGATTCGTTCGCAGTTTCAAATGATAATAAATATTTTTATCCAATTCGGATTGAACCAAATCAATACCGGTGATAACAACCTCAGAATCAGCGATGATGACAGGAATATTTTCGCGTTGAAAGGCAATGATGGTTGGCGAATCATCAAACTCCAATTGCAGAGGAAGCACAATATCTTTGCTTATTGATACACCGGCGACATGTAATATCAATTCCTCGGGATTTCCTGCCAAAGGAGCAAATGTAATAGTCCTCCTCAAAGCGTAGTAAGAAATACCTTTGGTGATGACAATTTCAGGCTCAAGGGGATCATCGGCGTAATTTGCAAACAGAATGTTCTTCTCCATTTCATAACGGCGTCCAGACTCATCTTCCAGCCAGATTGTCTTCGCCCCCATTATGTCAGATGGTTTTCCATACTCGACAGGAGAGTTTATATAAATTTCCACAGCCGTGTATTGACTGTTCTCGGATACCGAGTTGATACGGATATCGACTCCCGCTGAGGATGCAATACTGGCTTCTGGTTGATAATTTATAACGGCAGTTTTTGTTTCATACTCTTTGACAGGTGATAATCGCAGGGGTATCTCCCAATAGGCTTTCTGAAACATTCCATAAGGGGTACGCCAAACCAGGGTCAACTGGTCTACCGGCTCAGACATGCCCGGAAAATTGAGATTTATCTCGATATTGTCAGGTGAATAGATGACCGAATTTTGCGCTCTTCCGCCTGAGCCAATCTCTTGCCCATCTGGTAACCGGAGAAAGACGTGGTATAGATCAGGATAGTCTTCACCTGGAAAATTGATGAAATCGACAAGTACGAAAGCTTCTTCATGGCCAATAAATACCTGCTCTACTTTGAGTGTGACACCTTCTTCAGTGTATTCCACAGGCTCTGGAAGGTAAAATGCATTTGTCGAATCGACAATCCCAAATCCGGGAATGTAAGTCTCGGCAAATCCTTTGATAGCTCCCATGACTGTTTTTGGGCCTATTACTATAATACTTAATACCAGAAACAGGATGCAGAAAAAAGCCAGCCGGTAACGGGTAAAGAATCGTTCTTTCGTTTTGAGAGAATTTGTAACAATCGCTGGTTGCAAATCAAACTGCTCTCCCAACCTGGCAACAAATTGGGCATCTGGAAGAGGCGGTTGGACTGCTCTCCGAAGCAGAGTTTCGAATTCGTTATCCATTTTATTGCGGCCCATGAGTGTCCTCCATTAAATCCTTTAACTTTTCCTGAACCCTGTAAAGCGCTTTTTTTACATTGGCTTCTCTTTTTTTGAGTACCGCTGCCATATCCAAAAAACTGAGATCGGCTACATAGCGCAAAAGCACCAACTCTTTTTGCTGTTCCGGCAGTGCATTGACCAACGTGCGCAATTTATCAATCTGTTCCGTCTGCGATGCCAATTCCAGCAGATCCACACCATGCGGGTCGGGTAAATCCTTATCCACAGAGATATCATGATTTTCTCTTCGATAATGGTCCCTGATTTTATTGCGGGCAATGGTGAACAACCAGGGCGCAAATCGCTCCTGATGCCGGTAGCGTGGTAATGCCTGATAGACCGACAAGAACACCTGAGAGGTAATATCTTCAGCAACGGCGGTGTTTCCT
>JAJFTV010000156.1 GCA_021372725.1 Chloroflexota bacterium
CCCAGTTGGAACTTCTATTCCCGGAAACAAATGTTTTGGAAATGCTTGAATCACCGAAAACATTTATCCGGACCATCAGCAGTGAAGCCAACGATCTTGAAAGGATCATCATCATCAATGCCCTGGATCTCCTCTATTTCTGGATGTACCAGCCTCGGGCCAGGAGCGTGTTGAAATATCGCATCCGGACCATGTCACGGGAAGAGCGTCAAATCTTTGTCCGTTCGCAGTGTATTCTTCAGAGAGAGAAGGAAATCAGCCAACTTTATCTTAATGGAATTATTGGAAGAAACTTTTCCAGAGGGTTGGCTTTTTATCTGGATCGCTACCGGGAATACTTGGGTACCCTCAGAAAAATTGCGCTTCGGAATAGCGACATACAGGCCAGCAAAATACATGCAACTGAGTAGTGGATTCACGGTGCCCATTCTGATGTTTGAGAAGCGCGACGGTCAGCTACCATGGTGGGAAATATCTTCATTTTAGCGGACTGAAATAATTCTGTGTAAATGGTCGATTATTGTGAAAGGAGGGATTGACATGGCAGTGATCACTATTTCTCGACAGATGGGAAGCCTGGGAACGGAGATCGCCCAGGATGTGGCCGGTAAACTGCATTACAAATATCTGGACAGAGAGGGGATTGAGCAGGGACTTGCAACTCACGGCTTGAGGGGGTCGGAGGTGGAAAAATATGATGAAAAAAGCCCCCCCTTCTGGGCAAATTGGCAGAACCAGGGTCGGAAGTTTTTCTATGCGATGCAGATGGTGATTTACGAAGCCGCCCGCAAGGGCAACGTGGTGATTGTCGGCCGTGGTGGACAGGTTCTTCTGAGGGGAATCCCCGGCGTCCTTCATGTCCGGATCATTGCTCCGCTTCAGGATCGCATCCAGCGTCTTGTGGCAAAGGGTGGAGAAAGCGAAAAAGAATTATCCCGAATTTTGAAACAGAGCGACCGGGAATCAGGAGGATTCATCCGGGCCTTTTTAGATACCGATTGGGAGAACTCAATGCTCTACGATCTTACGATCAATACTCGTGATCTTTCAAGCAATCTGTCTGTCGATATGATTTTGCATGCAATTCCAGTCGTTGAGGCTATAAAGAGTACCCAAAGATCCCGGCAGATTGAACGTTTGGATGACTTAATCCTTCAATTGAAGGTCGAAGCCGTCCTTCTGAATGCGAATATCAGAAACATCCGTGTCGAAGTGGGGGCTGGCGTGGTGACCCTTCGCGGAAATGTCTACTCCAGCTTGGAAGGCAGGCGCTATGTGAGCCTGATTTCAGGAATTGAGGGTGTTCAGAAGGTCGAAAGCAACATGTCTGTTTATACCCACGTCGGCACGTAATTCCACCACAACTTTTCGTATATTCCCATTCTCCCGGCTTCGAGGGGAATGGGATGCATTTATGCGTTTTTCTAATTTTGTAAGTCCTGTATTGGGATTGGTCAGATTTTTCTCCTGAGAATCCTTTGTGTTTGTAATCGTGCATCCCGGGAACAGAAACAGGTTTAACGAATTCGAAGTTACGATACGGCAACCGCAAGTGGTCGAATTTGCCGCGCGACTTGGTCTGACAAGGTATCTTCGACGATATCCATGGCATATCGGCTTTGAATATTCAGCCAGTAACGCGGCTTTTGCCCCAAAATATCGGCCCCAACGCAGAGCAAGCTCGGCGGTTACAGGCCGTTTCCCGTTCACGGCGTAATGGATACGCAGGGCGGGAACAGCGATATCTTTCGCAAGGCGATATTGCGACAATGCCAGCTCGTCCAATAATTCTTTCAGATATGCACCGGGATGCACCGATGGTATACGTTTCTTGGCCGGACCGCGCCTCCGCTAATGATAATCCCCTATTGCTACATCTTCTGCGTTCCCCTCTATCCACCCTTTTCGCTGGAGGCTTTGAATCCTTCCTTGGGCAGGAAAAGGAGAACCAGTGACGAGGCCAGCACAAGCGCACCGCTGTACAAGAATACCGATGGCGTGCCGTAGCTTTCCGATAACGCGCCGGCAATGGTTGGCGATGGAATCTGGAACAGCGCCGCGCTTCCCATCAGCAACGCGATGGTCGCGCCCCCGGCGCCGGGAGGGGTTGCATCCATGGCGGCGGCTTGTGCGAGGATGCTCACCGAGTATATGAAAAGCCCGGTGCATAGGGCCGCCAGCGCCAGCCCCGCACCGGAACCGGACCATACGATCAAAATTTGAAACAATCCCAGGAGCATCATGGACGGTATGATCACAACCCTCCGTCCGAACCGGTCGGACAGGTAGCCCAAAAACGGCTGCGACGCGATCCCGGATGCCATCATGAGCATATAGTAAAATCCGACTTTGGCCGAGCTGAACCCCAGATCCTCGCTACAGTAGAGGGAAAAAAATGTGAACACGCTGACGGTGCCCATGGCGCGTAAGCCGTTGGAGACGACCAGGATGAGCAGTGCCTTATTCTTTAGAAGTCCGATGATGGAGGAGAAGTACCGCTTGGTCCCGGCCTCATCTCCTTCGACGCCGGGGACCTTCCGCAGGACAACCCACATCAAGAGAGCCAGCAGGATCAGCGGTATCGCCAACACCCAGGAGGCCGTCTGCCAGGCGATCACACCAATAATGATGCCAAACATGGCCGGGCCGACGGCATTGCCTATGTTGCCGCCCATGCCGTGCAGGGAAAGGGCAAGTCCGCGTCTGGATGCCAGCCGATACGACAGCACCGATAGGGCCGACGGGTGCCACAGGGCCATGCTGGTGCCCACCAGGATCGACGCCAGCAGAACGATGCCGTAGTTGGGCGCCAGGCCCAATACGACATAGGCCACCCCCAGGCCTACGAGGCCGCCGGCGGTGGCGATCACCCACTGCTTGCGCAAGATATCGGCTACAACGCCTGCCGGGACCAGCAACGCCGCATTGGCG
>JAJFTV010000166.1 GCA_021372725.1 Chloroflexota bacterium
CGCCAAGCATGGCCGGGTCATCGTAACAGACCGACCAGCCGAGAAAGGTGAGCAGCTCTTTATAAAACCCCAGGTTTTGCGGATTGATGTGGAACACAAGGTGTCCGATGTGTGATTGGATCATATATCCCTCCATGGAAAGAACGAGAAAATGGAATTCCGATAAGCTCATTATAAAACATTCGTTCTAATATTACAACCCCAATATTGCACATCAGTTTATTCATAGCTCAACATAAGTTGAATTCAACATTGTTAATCAACGAGCAAACCGAATAAATACGCATGCATGGCACGCAAAACATGAACGTAAATGATTAACCGAATCGACATAAAACTTTGGTTATCGAGCCAGGATGTCCATGGGAAAATGATCATAACGAGAGTATAAAACGCCTATCTCAGGGATGAACTTATTAATCGTGAAACTTTTCATACTTCTGAGGATGCAAAAATATTGAATGAAAAATAGAGAAAAGGGTACAATCAGATTCGACAACATAGCGCTTTAGGATAAAAGACCTCTGCCTAAAGCCATTCAAACAGTCTCACTATCTAATTTGCTACCAATGTTGTTATCTGTGGGATTGATTTAGAAAGTGGTCCAACTATTAAGGACAGAACACGAATAAATTATTCGGTTTTAATAATGGAGTAAAAATGGGCATTTCTGTGCATGAGGCATTAAGTGTGAGTGTTTTAGCACAAGGAAAGCTACTAGCAGGCAGACGAAATCTAAATAACATCATTGATCAAATAGATGTTATCGAATCACCTTTCCAAGATAATTGGGATGCAAAAAACTGCTTATTTTTAACATCCTTCTATGCATCCGTAAATAATTTACCTGAACAAATAAGAACTATTGAAATGCTTTATGAAAAAGGTTGCTCAGCATTATGTTTTCAGAATCTTCATTTTTCGGAATTGGACCTCACTGTAATTCAACGTGCTGAAGAACTTGGTTTACCTCTAATTCAAATACCAGCATCCGTATCATACGCAAAGATTATTACCTCGATAAATAAAATCATAAAAGGTGAAAAAATTAATCAATTGTTGCCTAATCAAGATGCTTATCAAAAGTTGATGAAGATCATTGGACAGGATGGCAAACTAGAAGACATTACCAAAGCCCTTACTAAGTACATAAATTATCCAGTTGTAATAATTGATTCTTCCGGTCACATATTAAGTGGGATTCCACCTGAAGGCAAAATACAAGATCTTGAAAATGTAATGAATTATTTATCAAAATCGAATGAACCGATAACAAATACTTATTGGGTTGCACCTTATAAATTGTGGTTGGTACCTGTATTCTCCGAGGATAAGTTAGTGGTAGATGCTTTCATAATTATCGATGATCCAAATAGATTATTAAATGAAACAGATGTGATCTACGTTGAGCAAGCAGCCAATATTGTGGCTTTCAATTTGATTGCAAGGCAACAAGAAAGGAAAAGCGAACATCAGCTCAGGAAGATATTTGTTGAAAACTTATTGAATGGAAATTTTGATTCAACTGAAATTATTTTGAACCAGGCCCGTTTGTTGGGTTGGAATTTATCTAACAAGAGGGTGATAATCCTGATCGATTTGACTTTTTTGGAACAGGATGATGGTCATCATTTTCGAATATGCCAAAAGGATCAATTCATAAAGGAACAGCTTGTTCAGGTTGTAACACAAGTCATGAATGAATATAGAACAGATGATATTTTCATTGAATTAGATGACCATATCGTTATTATGCCGGGTTTTAAGGAAGGCATTTCGAAACTGGAAATGCAAAATCGTATTGAGACAACCATTAAACTGATAAAGAATCAAATTTCAAAATATATCGGTGAAATAGATTGCCCAATTACAGTAGGTGGTTTTCATGAAACCGTGGACGGATTATGTGAAAGCTACAGTGAAGCGATGTCATCGTTAAAGTATTTTTATCGAAACAACACTCTTCAAAATTTCGTCTGGTACGATGATATCGAAATTTTTCTTATCCTCGATAATGTATATTTACAGTCCAAAATTCAAAAATGGGCTGCTAAAATTCTTGGCAAGTTAATAGATTATGACCTGATTAATGAAACCGAGTTGGTCAAAACACTTGAAGCCTATTTCGACACAAATCAAAAATTACAGCAAACGGCTGACAAATTATTCATTCACCCCAAAACGCTTAAATATCGTTTACAACGTATAGAAGAGATTTTAGGTAAAAATCCTTTTCTGGGAGAAAACCAATTAAATTATTTTTTGGCCTGTAAAATTATTGGGTTATCTCAAATGGATAAATGACTTTTCTCAATTGAGCGAATTTACATGTCGTGAATAAGTGCCTAGAATGTAAGAACAACGGGTAAATAATTGAAATAACTTTATCCACCCGGCAAGATCACGTAACTTTGAGGAAATTTATAAACTATAAGTGTTGCTGGTCACTGGCGTATTCGTGACCCATGGCCGCTGCATTGTCTCAATGAGAAGAGTGTAATATACAAAGGCTTTTTGCATTGTTTTATTGGTTTTCTTAGAATGCAAACATATCTAAAATTACTGACAAAGAGCAGATAAAGGGCTTATTTTTATAGTGAGGTGTAATTAATTAAATCATCTTCATTTCCAAACCTACTTGAGGCCGGAAAACAAGTTGACAGACTTGTTTTTTTACACATAAACGCATCAATTTAAAGGAGTAAAAAATGGCGATCAGAGAAATCAAGACAGAACAAGAAGCTCAGGATTTTGTTAGAGGGTGTGCATTTTATGGTACAGGTGGCGGGGGTCTGGTTGAGAATGGTATCAAATCATTAATGACCTTACTAAACAATCATAAGAAAATCAAATTCATCAGCACCGATGATGTAGCGGATGACGAATACATTGCCTGTACTTTTCTTATGGGTTCCATTGCACCCCTGACCGAAGAGACCATAAAGGAAATGAAGACGTTTGGTCTTGAAAAAGAGAAATACACTGACAGCGAAACCCTGGCTGAGGCCGTGAAGGAATTAGAGCTATTTTCAGGGAAAAAAGTCAAGGCAATCGTTCCTATTGAATTGGGTGGCGCAAATACCCCAGGCGGCGTTGCCGCTAGTGTCCTGAATGATGTTCCCGTCATTGATGGTGATTTTACCGGAAGAGCAATCCCGGAAATTCAGCAGACAACACCCTATCTTAAGGGGAAAGACTTATGTCCAATCTCAAGTGTAGATCTGTGGGGTAATGTTTGCATCGTTAAGAATGCCATTAACTATTTTATGTCTGAGAGAATCGGGAAAATTATTTCAACATCGGCATACAGTTTGACGGGTGACGCCGGTTTCTTAATGACAGGTAAAGATATGCGTGAATGTATCATCCCCGGTACATTGACCGAATGCTATGAGCTTGGAAAGCTTATCCGTGAGACCCGTGAAAAGAATGAAAATCCAGTTCAGGCAATTGTGAAAAAACTCAATGCCAAATTATTGTTTGAAGGCGAAGTGGTTAACAAGGAAACCGAGAATAAGGGTGGGTATTATTGGGGTACGACCACAGTCGAAAAAGCCGGGTCGAAATGCAAGGTATGGTTTAAGAATGAAAATCACATGTGCTGGATTGATGACAAGGTTGTTTGCACCAGCCCTGATATGATTTCCCTTGTGAATTCAGAGACAGGAGAACCCATCACCAATCCGAAGATGGCAGTTGGGATGAAAGTATCTGTCATTGGCGTGGGCGCCAGAAAAGAATTCATGAATGAAAAAGGTATCGATATCCTGGGGCCAAAATATTTTGGATTTGATGAAGAATATAAACCTTTAATGTCTAAATAATTTGTTGGCGTCAACACAGCTTACACATTTTATTGGTATGGAACAACTGATACAAATTTCGGAAAGGAGCAGTAATTGTGGGTAAATTCACGTTACATAATCGCCAGGATGTTGAGGATTTTGTTCGTGGTTGCACGTTTTATGGCACCGGAGGCGGAGGTGCATATGATCGTGGCGTTGATCTATTGATGGACCAACTGAAAAAAGGCCACGAGGTTGGTTGGGTGACCATGGATGAAATGAAAGACGATGATCATTCTTGCTGCCCATTCCTGATGGGATCGCTGGCAGGACCCGACGCAAGAGCACGCGAAGAGATGAAAGTGATTTATGGTTTGGGGGATATCGTCTATGATGAAACAGCCCGGATGGTCGGCGCGATCAAAGGTCTGGAAGCAAAGCAGAAACAAAAAGTAAATGCATTGGTTCCGATTGAATTAGGTGGAGCGAATTCTGCCGCCTGCGTGTGTACCGCCGCGGAACTTGGCATCATTTCGCTGGATGGTGATTATACCGGTCGGGCAATTCCTGAGATTCAACAAACAACACCATTCATTTTTGAACATTCTTTGATGCCTATCGTCTCATGTGATGGATGGGGAAACATTGCCACGATCGAAAGTGCTGTCAATTGGCGTATGGCTGAACGTCTCGGCAAACAGATCTCCGTTGCTGGATATAGCTATAGTTCACAGGCTGGTTTCTTTGCGAATGCCACAGATACCAAAAAGGCACTTATCCCTGGAACAATGACTGAATGCTATCAGGTTGGAAAAACACTTCGTGAAGCAGTCGAACAGGGGAAAGATCCTGCCGATACAATCGCAGCCAAACTGGACGGTCATGTGATCTGCAAGGGCAAGGTTACCAGTAAAACTGTCGAAGATAGAGATGATTATTACTGGGCTACACATGAGATCACTGGTTTGGGAGATTATAAAGGTACTCAACTCAAAGTCTGGCTCAAAAATGAAAATCATATGTGCTGGAAAAACGGCGAGATTTTTGTTACCAGCCCTGACATGATTCAAATCATCGACACCAAGACTGGTCAACCTTATACGAACAATGTGATCAAAGTTGGTATGGAAGTATCGGTCATTGCCATGAAAGCGCGCGATATCTTTAGAACAGAGCGTGGCTTGTTGGCGCTGAGTCCGAAAGCTTTTGGTTTTGATATGGAATACGTTCCGTTCGAGGAACGACTTTAAAGGTAACGATCATTATGCCAAGTCATCCACTACTAGAATGTATTAATAAACGTAGAAGCATCAGGAAGTATACAGAAGAACCTGTCGAATATGCCGATATCTTAATGTTGATTGAAAGCGGCATCATGGCACCTTCTGGCAGCAATATTCAACCCTGGAAATTCATAGTAGTGGATGACCCCCAAATTTTGAAAATGATCATCTCATTTTCACCCGGGGTAAATGGCAACCCGCCTTGCTTACTGGTTCTCTGCTCAGATCAGGAATTGGCAAACAAGAAAGGTGGAAAATTAGGCAGTGAATATCTGGCTCTAATGGATATATGTATGGCTGCAGAAAATATTATGCTTGCAGCCACAGACAACGGCCTGGGAACTTGTGCGGTGAAATCATTTGAATCCTCCATTGTTCAGCGCATTTTAAATTTACCTGAGCACATCCACCCGGAATTGATGATCAGTATTGGTCACAGTAGTAAGGATGTTGCTGCTCCACGTCGACGCCCGCTGGAAGAAGTGGTCTTTCATAATGTATGGAAAGCGTGAGACAATGAAAGAAGATTTCTATAAGATTTTATCGTTTTGTATCTCAAGTGCCATAGGCTGTGTCAATGAACCTTCAATTTATGGCCCTCTCAGATTGATTGAAGCTATGGAGAAATTCATTGATTTTGGAATCGAAAATGGAATAACAACTCATACTGAGATGGATGTTCTTTCTGAGTACATCGTACAAAACAAAACCCTGTGTATGGTTGATGAAGAAGAATTTACAAAATCTTTGAAAGAAACTGCATATATATTAATCGATAAGCAGATGAAGAGCAACAATTAATCCATGGCAATGAAAATGTATCAAAAACTCACATCGTTCGATATCGCTTTGTACGTCAAGTCTTGGAAAGAGAAAATACTGGTAAGGATTGAATGCGTAAGAAAAACTTTTGGAAACAGTTCCCCGATATCTGGCAGAATGTGTTGCAAGGAACAATCGCTGTAGAAGAAAAATACGTTGACGTTATGGAAGCGATCTTAACACAAGGATATATCGAACTACTCAGAAAGGAAATTTGAGATGCTGCGTTATATAGCAAGAAGATTGTTTCTGGGAGTCTTCGTATTATTTGGTGTTTCAATCATGATATTTGTACTGTCCCGTGTCATACCGGGAGACCCGGGACGTTTGGCACTTGGCCCTCGAGCAACTCAAGAGGCGGTTGATGCGCTGAATGATGAGCTTTACATGAATGAACCAATCTATTTGCAATATATGTATTGGATACGGGATGTGTTTCATGGGGATTTTGGCATATCGCTTGTTACGAAGAGGTCTGTCAGTGAGGATGTCATACAATTTCTTCCTGCGACGCTGGAATTGGTGTTAGTGTCTGGAATTTTTATGGCTGCAGGCTCCATTCTTCTTGGAAGGTTGGCAGCAAATTATAAGGATACTTTTATTGATGGTGCAGTTCGTTTCATGGCGTATGCAGGTATAGCGCTTCCCTCATTTGTCGTAGCAGTGTTGCTGTTATTGTTGTTTGGCTATGTCTGGCCGGTTATTCCAGTGTTAGGCAGATTAAGTTCCGGGGTAGCTGCCCCTGCACCCATAACCGATTTCTATATTATTGATGCATTGCTTCAAGGACAGTTTGGGGTAGCCTGGGATGCCTTTTTGCATCTCTTACTGCCCGCTTTTGCTCTTTCTCTGGGTGGCATGTTTCAAGATGCACGTATTTTGCGCAATTCATTAACTGAGAATATGAGCAAAGAATACATGACTGTATCAAAGTCATATGGTCTGCCAAGACAAATATTAATGAGCAAATATCTGTTTAAACCATCTGCTGCATCCTTCTTTACAGTCATGGGGCTGGATTTTGCAGCTATGGTGGGAAACGCCTTTTTGGTAGAAAAGATTTTCAACTGGCCGGGACTTTCCCGGTACGGCATTAACGCGATGCTTAACAAAGACCTCAACGCAATTTGTGCAGTCGTTTTGATTATTGGTTTGGTATTCCTTGTCGTTAATCTCTTTGTTGACTTAATCGTCGCATTGTTTGATCCGCGCATCAGATTGTCGGATTAGCAGGAGTGTGAATAATGACAAATGACATGACTCAGATGACATCAAAGAGAAGATTATTGAAACCTTCCACAGTAGAGAATTTGCGGATTTATTGGTATAACTTTCGCCGAAACAAGCTGTCAATCATTGGATTGATTATCGTCTTTATTTCTATTGTGTTCGCTTTATTCCCGCAATGGTTTATGAGATTTCCCCAGCATGTGCAGCAGTTCGTTGACTATAAGAATGCCAGTCTTGCTCCCAATTCGACGTACTGGTTTGGAACGGATGTGTTTGGAAGAGATATTTTTTCCAGACTTATCTATTCTTTCCGCGGCGCAATATTGATGAGTGTTGTGGTTCTTGGAATATCTGTTCCATTTGGAGTATTTCTGGGCCTGTTGGCCGGTTATTACCACGGAACATGGATTGATACAGTCATAATGCGGATCACGGACGTCTTTTTGGCACTCCCTGCACTAATCCTTGCTTTGTCTATTGCGTCCTTGCTGGAGCCCAACATGACCAATACGATGTTAGTGATCACGATCATGTGGTGGCCATGGTACACGCGATTAGCTTACAGCAATGCAGTGGGATACAGTGAAGAATATTTTGTTAAAATTGCTGATCTTATTGGTGCATCAAAAATGCATATCTTGATTAAAGAGTTACTACCCAACTGCCTTTCGCCAATCCTGACGAAAATGGCGCTTGATGTAGGTTGGGTGATCCTCTTGGGAGCATCGCTGAGTTTTGTCGGTTTGGGAGAACAACCGCCTACACCGGCTTTTGGACAGATGATTTCGGACGGCGCAAAGTATATGCCAGATATGTGGTGGATGACGATATTTCCATCGCTTGGTGTGATTTTCATCATCATCGGTTTCAATTTTTTGGGAGATGGCATCCGCGATATGTTTGACAAAGGGAGACAGTAATGGACGACTCTAGATTACTGGATATTCAAAATTTACGTGTATGGTACAAAACATATCGTGGCTATGCCGAGGTCGTTGACGGTATAGACCTGCACGTAGATAAAGCAGAGAAAATTGGCTTGGTCGGCGAATCCGGCTGTGGAAAAACCACAACCATGAAAACGGTTTTACGCCTCATGGATGATGGCAGCGCTTATGTTCCGGACGGCTCAAAAATATATTTTGATAATCAAGACATTCTCACGATGAACCAGGATCAACTGCTTGAAGTAAGAAGAAAAAAGATTTCCATGATTTCTCAATCTCCCATGGCGGCATTGAATCCTGTTTTTACTGTAGGCCAGCAAATGATGGATGTAATCAAATATTCTGGATATTTTGATTCATCAGATAAAAATGCCATGAGAGAAGCTGCATACAATGCGATAACCGATGTCATGCTCTCAGACCCCGACAGAATTATGAACTCATATCCCCACCAGTTGTCTGGAGGTATGCGCCAACGTATTTGTATTGCCATTTCCCTGGTTACACCAAGGGAAATGCTTATTGCAGATGAGCCCGGTACAGCTTTGGATGTTACAGTTCAAAAACAGATTCACGGTCTACTCAGGAACCTGGTTGAAGAGAAGAAAAGATCCTTAATCATGATTACACATTCTCTGGGTGTGGCGCGGGAACTGGTTGACAGGGTTTACGTCATGTATGCTGGAAATATAGTGGAGTGCTGCCAGACTCAGGATCTTTTTTCTCGTCCTTTGCATCCTTATACCCTCGGTCTCCTGGAATGTGTTCCCCGACTCTCTGGTGGGGGATTGTCCGAAGGCATTTATGGATATGTCCCCAATTATGTAAATCCACCAAAGGGTTGTCGTTTTAGTAACAGATGCAAAGACTGCATGGAAATATGTCAGGAGGAGAAACCAATCCCAATTGAGTATTTTCCAAGACACTCTGTAGCATGTCACAAGTATGGATGAGAATTTTTCATCGTGATTGAGTGAGCAGTTAGAAGAAAGGAACTACCTTGACAAGTAATGCATTATTAACTTTAGACGATTTACACATGTACTTTAAAGTAGAGAAAAACAGGTATGTGCGTGCTGTGGACGGTGTTTCCCTGACGGTCAACGAGGGAGAGGTGCTTGGCCTTGTTGGTGAGTCGGGATCAGGGAAAAGTACCATTGCGTATACCGTTATGGGTATGTACCATCAGACCGGCGGAACAATAGAGTTCAACGGAGAAAAGATAACATCTGCAACAAAAGGACGTAGTAAAAACTTTAAACGTACTGCGCAAATTGTTTTTCAGGATCCCGGATCATCGCTTAATCCATATCAGGATGTCCACTCTATTTTGAGTCTCCCCTTAAAAGTACACAAAGTTGTTCCTAAAGATCAAATTGACAATAAGATCCTAGAGATTCTGGGCATGGTGGAGCTGCCTCAAGACTTCATCTATAAATCCCCGTCCTCCATTGGAGGTGGAGAGAAACAACTGGTGTCCATTGCGAGGGCTTTGTGTAGTAACCCCAAGTTTATTATCCTTGACGAGCCGACATCTTCGCTAGACGTATCCATTCAGGCAAAGATTCTCAATATGTTGATGAGACTTAAGAAAGAAATCGGATTAACCTACCTGTTTATTACGCACGATATGGGTGTCATGCGGAATGTGTCAGACCGTGTAGCGATTATGTACCTGGGGAAAATTTGCGAGGTTGCACCGACAGAAACTTTCTACTCAAAACCTTTGCATCCCTATACACAGATGTTGTTATCTGCTGTACCCGTTATTTCTGAGGAGGAGGAAAAATTAAAGCCGGCGAAAGTTGAGAGCAAGGGGGATATCCCTTCCCCAGTCGATATCCCTCCGGGATGTAGTTTCAATACCAGGTGTATGTACAAAACCGATCTATGCATGACTGAAGATCCTGTAATGAGAACAATATCTCCCGGCCATATCGTCAGGTGTCACCTTTATGACGAAAACCGGAATGAAGACAATAAAGGAATCTAGACTTGTTATCATCTTTATGGTTTTTGTCAGAGTATTCAACAAATTCGAATGTTTTTTAGGAGGAAGAATAACAAAAATTACGCCAACAACGATTTAAAATTCAAAATTTGTATTTGCTTGTTATGGCAGGTTGCGTATTGCGCTTTCCCTTCATACAGAATTTTGGAGAGAAACAAAATAGCCAACAAATTCGATGGACATTAAGGAGAAAAAAATGAATAAAAAGGTATCTGTGATCTTAACGCTTTGTCTGTGCTTTGTTTTTATAGCAGGATGCGCATCGGGATCTCCCGCCACCGCCTCCACACAGGTTTCGGAAAGTGAAACCGGTGCAACAGCAGAGCCAGAAGTTGCTGCTGGTGGTCGTGAAAGTATTGTTCGTTTAACTGCAGACAGCACCCCAATTCTGGACCCTGCAACACATGCCGGTAATTCAACCAGTATTGCTTATGTCAATCTTTTTGACACGTTGGTGTTCCCCAAAGGCGATGGTGTTGTACCAGATTTGGCGGAAAGTTGGAGCGTAAACGATGATGGAACGGAATATACCTTCAAGTTGAAACAAGGCGTTTTGTTCCATGACGGCTCCGAACTTAAGGCTTCGGATGTTGCTTTCACTGCAAAACGCATGATCACCATTGGTGAGGGGTTTGCATATCTGTATTCCGGCATTGTCGAAGATGTAACAGCGGATGATGACTATACTGTTACCTTCCACCTTACTGGCCCTTATGGCCCATTTGTCTCGACACTTTGCCGTCTTTATATCTTGAATGAAGACCTCGTTATGAAACATCTTGGCGATGGTACTTATGGCGAATTTGGTGATTATGGCAAGAATTGGCTGCTCACCAATGATGCTGGCTCCGGTCCTTATGTCGTAACTGAGTTAGTCCAAAACGATTATTTTCTTGCCACTAGATTTGCTGACTGGCATATGGGTTGGGATGGCAAAGAAAATGCTCCAGAACAATTCAAGATCATCTATGGCACTGAACCAGCAACTGTTCGTACAATGATGTCTACTCAGACTCTGGAAATTACCGATATGTGGCAATCTCCTGAAAGCCTTGCAGCATTGGATGAGGTCGAAGGCGTGGACCTTGCTTCCTATTCCACACGTCTGGTACAGAACATATTCTTTAATACCACTTTACCACCTACTGACGATGTCAATGTCCGCAAAGCTTTAAGCTATCTGGTTGATTATGATACGTTGATTGATGTTGCTTTCACAGGATCGTTAAAACCTATTGGACCTGTCTCTAACTTCACATCAGGCCATGTGGACACCACGGAGTTTTCCTATGATATTGAGAAAGCAAAGGAGTACCTGGCGAAATCAAAGTATGCCGACAATATTGGTGATTACGAGATTGAGTTTCTGTACACCGATGTTGCCGCCCTTGAAAAGGTAGCTCTGTCGTTCCAGGCAGCTTGCGCTGAAGTTGGCATCAACGTTAAAATTACCAAAGGCCCCTGGACTACCGTACAAGAGCGTGTGAGCGCTGCCAATTCAACCCCCAATGCTGTCACCATTAACTCTGGCCCACAATTTAATGAGGCTGGCGCCACCCTCGAGTCTCAATTCCACAGCAAGACTGCTGGAACCTATGAAAACTGCAGTTGGATTGCCAACGACGAACTGGATGCCAGAATCGAAGACGCCATGGCAACTGTAGATCAAGAAGAACGGTATCAAAAGTATGCAGATCTTCAGAACTACATCGTGGATGAGCTTTGCCCCTCCGCCTGGATTGCTGACCTTGTCGAGCGTGTCGCCTATCAATCTACTTATATCGATTGGCCGGCCGCACAGGCAACTGCCAAAGGTGAAATCGATGCTTATCTGATGGGATATCCATTCTTTATGCCTGACATCAGTATTTACACCGATAAATAGTGATTTAATTTATAACATACAACATTTATCATTTTGTTACGCCTCACCCTATTGCATGATACCATCAAGGTTATAGGTTGACTTGAAAGGTTGTGGATAGGGTGAGGTGACTCTTAACGATTATTGTAATTGCTGAGCTTTATCAGTGGAAACAAGTATTACGAGATGAGGAACTATGAAAATAAAAACAATCATGTGCAATACCAGCCAGACTTTCTATGATGAGAATGTTGGGGTCAGGCTTGCCCTGGCGACTGAGGAAGTAGAACTTCTTGTTGTAAATATCAAACACGGCCCTGAATCTATGGAATCAGCCTATGATGAAGCGATGGGTGCCCCATCGATTATTGAGCAAGTCGTTTTAGCGGAGAGCGAAGGCTGTGACGCAGTGCTTATTGACTGTTCGGTTGATCCAGTACTTCGGGCAGCCCGCGAAATCTCCAATTTGCCAGTTATCAGTGCTGGCGAAGCAAGTCACCATGCCGCGATGATGCTCTGCAGTCGTTTTTCAGTGATTACCGTTCTTCCTGTTTCAGCAAAATTAATTTATGAGAACATTCACAAATACGGCTATGCAGACAGGCTTGCCTCGGTAAGGTCTGCAAATGTTCCTGTGCTGGATCTCAATAATGAAGAGGTCGCTACCAAAGCGATCTATGCTGAAGCGATTAAAGCAATTGATGAGGACGGAGCTGAAGCGATTGTTCTTGGATGTACAGGCATGATGGCAATGCGTGACAAATTGGAAGGCATGCTTGGTGTACCTGTCATCGAACCATACTCGGTTGGTGTCCAATATGCAGCAGCGATGGTAAGACTAAAACTGAAACAAAGTAAGTTGGCATACGAAAAACCAAGCGACAAGAAGTTTATATAATTTTTTAATTGGCTTTCGTAAATGAAGAATGGTGCAAATTGTCAATTAAAATATAAATATACTTGATTCCCGACCTGCAAATTAGAACTTTCTTCTTAATTAACTTTGTTTTTCGCTTATTTCAGCATTTCATTGCCGATAAAGTCCCGGTTGGAGCGCAGGATATACAGGATTTCGCGATCTTGCACAGACAGCTCGTTTTGAGTAATGATGCGGGTCAATAAACTGCCGACGCCGGGGCCGAACATAAAACCCTGCCCGCACATGCCAATGGCCATCAAATATCCATCCGGTTGATCAGCCCAGCCAATGATGGGGGAACCGTCGGGGGTCATGGGATACAACCCGCGCCAGGTTCTGCGGACACGGAGTTTGGCCAGCCTGGGGACAAGGCTGATCATCCTTTTCGAAACCAGGGGAAGGAAATCGCTGGTTTCATTGCAATTATATCCCCAGATGTGGGGCTCAGGGGTGAGACAGAAATTGAATTGGCCGGTATTTTGTTGATAGAAATAAATATTGGCGGAATGGTCGCCGGGGTGGATATCAACAATCAAGGGGCCAATGAAGGGGGCGACCGGCTCGGTGATGCCTGCCTCGTGGGAATCCGGCATGACCGGATGGGATAATCCGGCCATGCTGCCAACCTGTGCAGCCCAGGGACCGGCGGCATTAACCACAATGGCAGCCTGATAGCTGCCCCGGTCGGTGACGACACCGGTCACGCGGTTATTGTGGATCGAAATAGCCTGGACTGTCTCATGGAAATGGAAAACCGCACCGGCTTGCCTGGCGGACAGGTAAAAAGCGTGGTTGGCCAGCAGATTGGAGCAGTGGCCGTCATCGGGTGAGAAGGTGCCGCCGCGCAGGCCAAGCGGGTTGATAGCGGGGATCAGCTCACGGATCGCCTGACCGTCCAGCCAGTCGATGTTCAAGCCGTATGATTTTTGGATGACCAGCAGATCCTGGAGGGATTTTTCATCCTGTTCGGTATAGGCAACAAAACAGTAACCACCGCTGTGCCACTCGATATCCTGGCCGTGCTCTTCTTGCCAGGTGCTGAAGACTTTCGTGCTTTGCAGCCCGAGGCGGATCTTGGCCGGATCGGAATGGGTGGCCCTGACGCCGCCGATGGCTGCCTTGTTGGAACCCTGGCCCGGGCTGGCAAACTGGTCCACCACCAGCACCTTCAGGCCGGCTTGAGCCATGTACATGGCAGCCGGTGTGCCAATACTGCCGGCGCCGATGACGATGACGTCGAATATTCCCTGCGGGTTCATGATTTGACCTCCTTGAAGCCGGCGAAGGCACCCAGCGGAACCTCGACAAACAGGGGCCGTTTGACCTGGTCGGTGACTTCGGTGAGGTCGATGCCTTCTTCACGGAACAAACGCAGCAGCAGCGCATGGCAGGTCTTGCTGCCGCAGGCGCCCATGCCGGCGCGGGTGATGATTTTCAATTCATTGAGATCACGGTAACCCTGGCGGATCAGAGAGCGGAGCTCGGCGGCTGTCACCCGTTCACAACGGCAGACGATGGCGTCATCCTCGATATGGGCGGGAATGTCCGGCATTTCTTCGGAAACCCACGGCTGCTGAACCTGGATACCGGCGATGAGTCGGGCGATACTGAGCGGAGCCCGCAGCTTGACCAACAAAGTGTGATCATTTTTACGGATGGAGCGCACGCTTTCGACCGGCGCCTGGCCTAAAATGCCACCGTTCACATCCAGAACGGTGACCATGTCACCGGCTTGAATACTTTCCGGGAGGTACTCATGAGCCAGGGTGACCATGGCCTGGCCGGGATGGTCTTTGCTTTTGCGGTAATCCACCAGCGTGATGGCCAGACCCGGGCAAACGGTGACACATCGCTCGCAGCCGATGCAGGTCTTTTTCACCTGCCGGCCCAGGAAGACCGGCAGTTTACGGATATCATCCCGATCGATTTCGATCAATCCCTGCGGACAGACCGAGGTGCAGGGATTGCAGGGGATCTCCTGGTTGCAGTGGAAGATGGGAAAGACACCATCTTCTGGATGGGTCTGGGGGAGGTCCTCCACTTTGCCGGGGTGTGATTTGAGGATCTCGGCCGTGCGGTACCAATCTTCGGGGACAGGCTCGTGGGCAGCATGCAGCAGGCGGGCAATCTCCAGGCCTTTGATCTTGCCGGAGAACATGGCGGAGGAAGCCTCGGCGATTTCTTCAGAATCACCGGCGCTGAAAACCTGCATATCGTATTCTTTTGCCTTCAGGGCAAACTCGTTGACCGGGTCCAACCCCACGGCGATCAAAATCGTATCACAGGCAAAAGACTGGTCGGTGCCGGGAATGGGCTGAAAGGCATCATCAACCCGGGCAATGGTGACCGATTCAACCTGGTCGGATCCGTTGGCGCTGAGGATGGTGTGGGAGGTATAAATGGGCACACCCATACGGGCCAGTTTATCCTGGTGTACCTTGTAGCCGCCGCACTGTGGGAGCGCTTCGACCAGGCCGACCACCTGTATGCCGGCCTGCAGGGCATGATAGCCGGCGATCAGGCCCACGTTACCCCCCCCGACGATGAAAAGGCGTTCGGCAGGTCTTACCAGATCGCGGTTGACGAGCGTCTGGAAAGCACCGGCTCCATACACACCGGGCAGCGTGTTGCCCCGAAAACAGAGGTTCTTTTCGCGTGCGCCGGAGGCAGAGAGCAGCACTTGGGGTTTCACTAGCACATATTCATGGTTGTCTTTCAGGATGCCGACCTTCTGATCCGAGAAAACGGCCAGGGCGGTGGAATTGAGCCAGACATCGACGTCTGGAAGTGACCTGACCTTATTCTCCAGCTTCCTGGCGATGTCAATGCCGCGGGTACCGGCATAGACCGCATTGATCGAGCCAAAGAAGCGGTGAGTTTGAAGAACCAGCTTGCCGCCCAGCCTGTTCTTGTCATCCGCCAGGATGAGGGGGATATTCCGTTCAGCCAGCTCAATGGCGGCCGACATCCCGGATGGGCCGCCGCCGATGATCAGAACCGGGATGTCCACGGTGGAGATTTGGCCGTATCGTGCATCGGGTTGGAGCGGTGGGAGCACCGGCAATCCGTCCATGGGATAAATATCCATCTGGTCTGCAATGGGGGTCATACAGGCCTTGAGAGGAGCGCCATCGACGAGTACCATGCATTGGGCGCATTGGCCGTTGGCGCAGAAGATGCCCTGGGGAGCACCGTCTTTGGGATGGTGGCCAAAGATCCGTACCCCGTTGGCGAACAGAGCCGAGGAGATCATTTCGCCCTCACGGGCGGAGAGAGGCTGTCCATTCCAGGTGAACGGCACCTCGCGGCCAGGCAGCGGTTCAAGGATGGGGTGTTTACTGATTCGATAGTGGGGCATGAATAGATACCTCAAGATAATATTCTACACTGATGTGTGGATGGGGGTGGATAAACGATCTGCATAATGAACGATGACCGGTTGCCCCTACAAGATTTGACTGGTGATGATCTCAATTGCTTTCAAATAAATCCGCCTCGTAAGTTAAACCCAATTCGGTAATTTTTTCTTTCGATGGCCTTCCGGTTCCTTTATCCCAACCACGTTCCAAATAGTACTCGTCCAGCATTGCATCAAAATCTTTAATTTCACAAGCAGGTTCACCGCTGTACTTCCCAAAGGTTGGCAAAGTTTTAATTCTTCCTGGAATTTGATCATCAGAAGGGGATAACCCTTCCCGAAGATTAAATAACCGTTGTAAATTGATGACTCTTTCGCCAGCCATCAACAGATTATGGCCGGTAATTGTCCAACCAGTAAGGGCAGAAATCATCTCAGCCCAATCATCCAATGTCAACCCGGCATACATATAGAACTTGCAAGTACCGACAACATCCGGGATGACCAGTCCGTCCTGCAAGATCTTTACATTTCTTCCTTTGCCTTTTTCATCCCAGCGGTCGATTTGATTTGGATCGGTAACCCCGTATTTCTGCATACCCCAATCCAGTTTTCCACGATCCCATGCCATCCCTTCCAGCGGATGGATATGACACATTCCCCTCGTCCCTGTTCCATACGTCACTGCCAGGGCTTTCCCTGACCTTGGATCGTGAGCGGGGCCTTCCAATCCTTTGACATGAATCGCAAACTCCTCTGAGCCCTGACCAATTCTCTGTGCGGCTGATCTTACGCCTTCGGCTAAAAGATCGCCGATCCCTTTGCGTTCAGATATCATTTCAATCAGGCTTTCCAATATCTCGGCGTTTCCCCATGAGAGATCTAAGGGTTGAACGCTAAAGCCCTCCAACAAGCCACGCTCATAACATTCCATCGCAAAAGCAATCACCCCACCGGTCGATATGGTGTCAATTCCATATTCGTTGCAGAGGTAAGTGCCACGAATCGCTGCATCCATATCTGTATTCAATAAATATGCAGTGAATGCGGTGATGGATTCATATTCTGCTCCACCATGTTCGATCGTTTTATACTTTCCATCCGGCACGTGCACCTTGCGTCCACATGCTATCGTGCAGCCCTTATAGCAGCCATAATTTCGAATAAAATTCCTTTGGCTATAATCGTTGTATAATTTCTCGCCTTCACCCCACGAATTGGATTGCCAATTTTTCGAGGGCCAATCTCCGCCATCATCATTTGCCGGCAGATCTCCAATCGTTCCAAAATCCTGTAAACCATGAAAATTGGGATTTCCCCGTATCCTTGAAAAGGCTTGTTTGAGGATCTGTTTTAGTTTCTCGGGTTGGGCAACATCCAATGGATGGTCACCGGTAACGGCAACCGCAAGCAGATTTTTTGAGCCCATTACTGCACCGGCACCGCACCTGCCGGCCGCCCTGCTTTTATACATGATGGACGCATACTTGACCAGGTTTTCGCCGGCAGGCCCAATGCAAAGGATTGAATGTTCCTTCCCGCCCAATTCGTTTGAGAGGAGAGATAACTTTTCAGAGACTTTTTTCCCTAAAAGATGCCTGGCGCTTCTAAATTCAACCTGATGATTGTTGATAAGTAAATATACGGGTGCTTCACTTTTTCCTTCGATGATGATATAGTCGAAACCTGCCCGCTTCATATCAGGGGCGAAGTCTCCCCCCACTCTTGATTCCCCCCAGGCACCGGTTAAGGGAGATTTGAAACAAATCATCAATGAGCCACCGCCTGGAATTTGATTTAGTGAGAGCGGACCGGTTGCAAAAATCAATTTGCTCGCCGAGCTGAGTGGATCCATGCCTTTGGGAAGCTCGTCGTACAGGAGTTTGACGCCGTATCCGGAACCACCCAGAAATTTATAGCTATTTTCCAGGGATATTGGCTCTATGGTTGTTTGGCAATTATTCAGGTTAATTCTTAGCTGATAGCCCGCATACCCTTGAATAGGCTTACCCATTTTTTGCTCCTGGTCTTAATCGGTTGAATAAAGCAGATTAGAACGAGCTTCCTCCTGTCAGTGCGATTAACAGTTGTACTTCACTCCCCTCCGGCAAATCCGTTTTGAAATCCTTGACGATGGAATTGTTCAACAGCAGATATATGGGGCCTTTAAATTGGCAATTTATTGGATCCCATAGATAGGATGGTAAACTGGTTCCCCATTTCAAATTGATGTATTGCATTAAGTCATCTATGGACGCATGATCTTCAAGAGAGATTTTCTGAGGTTCTTTGCCAAAGAATTCTTTCAAAACACCGGAGCTTCGAAGGTAAATGCTTTTCATCTCTCACCAATAAAATCAAAATATGGATGCCTTAGGCTCAAAAAGGTTCGATTTCTTTTCCAAGCAAAAATCCGCGCGGGAAAGGATCATGAGGGTCGACACAGAACTGCTGAATTCCCATGACATAAGCGCTGCCTCTGATGGAGGGAATAACAGCCGGATAATCGCCCACTTTTGTTTCGCCAAGCAGTTTCCCGAAATAAAGGGTACTGATAATACTTTCATGAACAAATTCCTCGTTTATTCCCAGTTGGCCTTTGGCATGCAAGGTAGCCATTTTTGCGCACGTCCCGGTACCGCATGGTGAACGATCCAAACCCAATGGGGGGGTGTAAACGACATTTTTCAACGATGCTTTGGGATGGGTTGGATCGCCTGAAAATTCGACGAAGTTAATAAAGTTAATTTTTGGATTTTCCGGATGACAGACGGTTATTTGTTCGTTGGCAGCCTCCCAGATCATGCTTCCTGTTCGGGTTATTTCGGCTGCATTTTGAGGCCGGATATCGAGGCCCACATCCTTGCCCGATACGATGACATAAAAATTTCCGCCATAAGCAATGTCACAATTAATTTCACCCAATTCTGGCACATCAATACAGATATCTTTTTTGTAGAGAAAAGCCGGCACATTTGTAAATGTCACCGATTCGGCATGCCCATCCTTTACAGCCACCTGAGCATGAACCAAACCGGCAGGAGTATCCAAAACAATCCGTGTAAACGGTTCGATTGCTTCCACATAGCCGGCTTCTACGAGGACTGTACAGATCGAAATCGTACCGTGCCCACACATGGTAGGATATCCACCGTTCTCCATGAAAATTACCCCAAAATCTGCTCTCGAATCGACGGGTGGAATAATCAAAGAGGCGTACATATTCGAATGTCCGCGTGGTTCATAAACCATCAATGTACGCAAGTGATCCAGGTTTTCCCGAACGAAATTTGCTTTTTCGAGCATCGATTCTCCTGGAATGGCAGGAATTCCGGCAACAACTACTCTTTCAGGATTTCCTTCTGTGTGAGCATCGATGGCAGTGATCATTTTATTGAATTTCATGAAACCTCTATTGGCAAACGCTTACGCACTATACCCATCAATATTTGCGTGACTGAACACTAGAAAATCCCAGCCAGGATTTTCTTCAATTGATCACGATAATCATCGGTGATCGGAAGCAGCGGCTGCCTGGGTTTTCCAATCGATCTGCCCATCATTTCCAGGGCACCCTTGGAAAGTTGTACATACTTGCCGGAACCTTCAAAGAGGGTGAATAACGGCAGTATTTTTTGATAGAGCTCCCAGGCCTTTGCAAGATCTTTCTTCACCACGCAAAGCTCATACAATTCGACACATTGTCGGGGAACAACATTGGTTGGAGCTGCAACCCATCCCTCTACGCCGATTAAAAACATTTCCATCGGTAAGGTATCACATCCACAAAGTACTTTTAATCTACCTTCGCACAGATTCAACAATCGGGCAATTCGCTGCATCTCTCCCGTACTTTCTTTCACTGCCTGGATGTTGGGGATTTCTGCCAGGCGACTGATCAGCTCAGGCTGCATATCACAACCGGAGGCAGGATTGTTGTATAACATAATTGGAATCGAGATGTTTCTGGCAACCTCGGCAAAATGTTGATAAAGTTCTTCCTGATCGGGATGTCCATAATAGGGCGATAGCAGCATAACGCCATCTGCGCCAAGCTGTTCCGCCATTTGAGAGTACTCGATGGTGGATTTCGTCGAGACAGAGGCAGCTCCAGGTAGTACGGGGACGGAGCCATCTGCCTCATCGATCGTTATCTCCATCACCTGTTTTCGTTCTTCCATGGTAAGAAAAGCAAATTCACCGGTACTGCCGGTAGGCACAAGGCCATAGACTCCACCCTCATCCAACATAAACCGAATATGGCGGCGTAAGGCTTTTTCATCCACCATCCCGGATTCATCAAATGGGGTACATGGTACCCCAAAAACACCTTTGAAATCCAAAATCTTCGACATCATAACCTCCAGAAAGAATTTTATTTTTAGGCGTTCCGTTAACTATCGATAGTAAATTTGAAAATAACCAAAACAGAACGCCTTAAGCTTTGTCAAACACTCATTGAACTGAAAAATTGTAGCTTTATGTTTGACAAAGCACTAGGAACTAAAACGATTTAGGGATAAAGAGTCTATATTAATATCCATTCTTCCCCCAGTTATCAATTGGGAGATTAATTTACCAGTGACCGGCCCCTCGGTGATCCCCAACCCTTCGTGTCCGGAAGCCAGATACAAATTAGGGAATGCATCGACTTCTCCAATAATCGGTGTGAGATCTGGCGTGTAGGGACGAAACCCCGTCCATGTTCGGATCGCGTTGACTTGCTTTAAAAATGGAAAAACATGGAGAGTACGCTCGGCCATCAGGCTGATCACTTTCGGGTCCACGGAACGATCAAAACCAACGAATTGCCGGCTGCTCCCAATTAATAAATTGCCATTTTTTGTTTGTTCAACATTCACTGCGACTGCGATATTGTTTCCAGCCTTTACTGATTCAAGGTAACCGGCAGATAATATCGTTTTTACCCGGAAAAGATTCTCGGGCATGGGAGCAGTTACGATTAAATGACCCTTTCTGGGTGATATCGGAATTTTTAATCCAATTTTTTCGCCCAGCAATCCGCTCCACGCTCCGGCTGCGATGACCACAAGCCCGGGTGTTATCCGTCCCGATTTGGTGATTATCGTTTCAATGGTATTGTTCTTTGGGTTGAGCTCCATATCCACAACTTCGGCTGAAGTTTCTATTTTTGCACCCATCTGTCTTGCGGCAATTGCCATCGCCAGCGTGGCATAAAGCGGATTTACCTGGGCGTCTTCTGCATAATAGACCCCTCCGGCCAGGTCACTGCTTAATGCCGGCTCAAATTTTATGAGCTCATCTGCTTCCAGAAACTGACATTTGATTCCCCACTCGTGCAGAGATTGAACCATTTGTTTATTCGAATCAAGAGATTCCTTGTTTTCGAAAAACGCTATGCTTCCTGTTTTCCGGAATTCGATATCAATGGCTACCTCATGGCTCAGTTCTTCATAGAGTTTGACAGCTTCTCTTCCCAACTGCAGATGGATTTCGGGTTCGTGCCATGTAACCAAATGGCACATCCCTGCTTTGGATGCACCGGAACCAATCGACCCTCTTTCCAATAAATGAACTTTTACTCCAGCTTTGGCCAGATAATAAGCACACGAACAGCCAACGATTCCTCCTCCAATCACGACGACGTCAGGAATCATGTCCGACTCCTTCTTCGAGTAAACTCTCGATTGTGACGGGTATTGCCGGCGGTCTGGATTTCAGTTTTTCTTTTCCGGGGGATTGTTCTTGGGTCAACGGGTTAATCATCTGGTCAAGCGTTGCTTTGCACATACGTCCCTGACATCGCCCCATTCCAATTCTGGTTAATGTCTTTAAATTGTCCTGATCATTGAATCCGTATTGCATTGCAGCACGAAGATCTCCTAAAGTCACTTGTTCGCAACGGCAAATTACGGTGTCAGCAGGCATTTTATTGAGCAGTTCTGCCGGGTAAGGGAATAGTTCCTGGAGGATTTGGGCGAATTTTCGCTGGCGATTAAGTTGTTTGCGTATTTCAGCGATGGTATCGGCGTGAATATTGATTTTCAACTGGGATAAAGCTCCAAGAACGGCCAATCTTCCTTCAGCGATGGCGACATCTTTTCCACCTGTTCCGGTGCTGTCACCAACCGCAAACAGGCCCGGGATTGTAGTTTCAAGAGATTCACTCCTGACGGGAATATATCCGCCGAAAACCGGTGAGTAATCATGTTCAGCCCCTGATATGATTGAAAGCTGAGAGGAGGGTGTAAATCCGTAACCCAGGCATATTGTATCGACATCGATGGATTTATAGGTTCCACCTGAGGCAGGGCCAATGATTGCCCTTTCCACAGCTCCATTTCCTTCTGCACGATAAATCGAATGATTAAAATGGATAGGCACACCGGAGGTAATGATCGAGGACCAATATCTTGCCCCTTCCGATAATCGCTCCCATTGCCCCCAAAAGGATGGAAGTTTGCCCAGAGCTTTCCATGGAAATGGATTTGCATCCACAATGGATACCACCCTGGCCCCGCCCGAAATGAGAAGATGGGCTAATGACCATTGCAGTGGCCCAGTACCGGCCAGCAAGAATCTTTGACCCGGTAAAATCCGTTGATTTTTGATCAATATTTGTGCAGCGCCTGCCGTCATAACACCTGGCAGATCCCATCCCGGGAATGGAAATGGCCGGTCATGGGCCCCAGGGGAGACGATGACCCGTTTGGCGATCAACCTGTGGGGTATTCCTGTCTCCCCGCTAATGCTGAGGAGGAATTGGTCCTGTTCCGGTTGAGGATTGATTGCCCAAACAACCGCATCATTCAGTATCGTCAAATTGGAGGAGCGCAACGGATCAAATAGCTGCGTTTCTTTGTGATTTTCATTCTGTTGATATTTGAATTCGGCAGGGATTTGTTTATGATATTGTCCGCCTAATTGGGGACAGTTATCGATGATGGTGATCTTGACATCATAAACCATTGCCTCTTTGGCGGCAGTAAAACCTGCCGGCCCGCCACCAATGATTGCGAGATCCGTTACCTCAACCATTGGCTGTCCCTCCAGTCTTGATCACCATTCCATCACGAATTTTTGTGATGCAGGAACGAATATCTGGTACACCATCAATTTCAACTGTGCAGTCAAAACAAATACCCATTCCGCAATAAATACCACGCGGTTTCTGTTTTTTATCTGTTAATCGGAAAGTTCTATACCCATTCGCAATCAATACAGCCGCAACGGTTTCACCAAGATAGGCGTTGACCTGGGAGCCATTTATCCAGACTTGGACAAGTGGCCCCCTTTCAATGAGAGGCAGATCGTGTGATTTTCTTGTAATTCGCAACATATCATTTACCAGGCAGTGCAAAAAGTGTTTTGTTGTATTTTTATTAATCGGATACCGAATTTCTCATGTGGGAGGGTGAGCTATTCGATATTATATGCTGTTATCCTAAATCCAGCTTATCAGGGGGTTTCGATGACCTCAACCCGTATTTTTTCAATTCCTTTTTGCCATACCCGAATACCAATTTCTTCGATCAACGGCCATTGATCCGGAGAAATCCTGGCAAACACATTTACAGGTAAGAAGCCGCGATGATCCCGGATCGTTTCGGCACCATAGTAGATTGCCAGTGCTTCAGGAGAATCTTCTTCAGTTTCCCATTCCTTCCAGTACACCACGTCCCCTGTATTTGCTGTGGCGGTCTGTTTTTCGCGTGAAACAGGTTCCAGGCTTTTAAATGGAAAATTAATCTCCCGTCCGCACCACCGCGTGTGATAAACCATTGTTTGATACGGCAGTACCGAAAGCACCTTTTTTATTGTCTGAGGGGCATGACTGGCCAGAAGATCAGCATATAACTCCCCTCCTCTTTCAAAGGTAAACTTGATTTCCTGGGGCATCAGGTTATCCTTCCTGGACTGACTTCTTTTGTTCCCGCAGTTTTTGGGTCGCGTGGTTATCCACCTCAAATTTCTGTGCATTGATCACAACCCCGTAATCGTCTTCAGCGCTGCGCAGTGAGATGTAACCATTCGAGACATCCTGCAATACAAGCTGTGGATCCCGTTCAAGTGGCGAACCATAACCGCCGCCGCCGCCAGTTTGAAGACTGATGATATCGTTACTCTTCAGGGGCAGGTTGGAGACTTTTCTCCAGGATTCTTCCTTACCATCTGCCCGAAAGATTTTTGTGATACTCGGACGGCCTTCTTTTCCTCCAAAGAGACCCCACGGAGGGGTGTAAATAACTCTATCAGTCGTCACGGTCATACCGCCGTCATGGTCAATCATACGATAATCACGGCGTATTCCCAGTCCACCCCGATGTTTACCTGGGCCGCCAGAGTCTTGAGCCAGCTCAAAATACTCAACGCTGAATGGGAAACGTATCTCCGCAACTTCAACCGGCATGTTATAGGTATCGCCAAGGGACATGGAGAAAAAAGCCGAAGCGCCATCCCGGTTGTACTGTCCGCCGTATCCACCCGCGTCGCCTTCCGAGCAAACATAATAGCGGCCGGTTCTTGGATCTGTACCGTAAATGAAATTGGCCATGGAATCACCGAAATGACCGGCGCGGACCTTATCGGGAATGGCCTCGGCGAGGGCTTTTAGCATCAGATCAGGGATCGTTGTGATAGGTGTAGGCCACATGGAGCATGCCGCCGGGTACCTGGGTTTCAGGATGCTGCCATCGGGGATGATCACTTCCAATGGCCAGAATGCACCCTCATTGCTTGGAAGGAACGGGGTTGTGATGATCTTAAAACCATAACGAACAGCAGATATTGTCGTGGGCTCAGGTGTATTCATCGGGCCGATGCTCTGGGGACTGGTGCCGGTAAAATCAACGATCATCTTTTCTTCCTGGATGGTGATTTTCAACTTCAAGAGCAATTTTTGGCTAAGCGGAGCATCGTCATTGCCATCACCATCCAATACCGTCTCTGCAAAATATTCACCCTTTGGAAGACGCGATAAGGATGCGCGTGCCATTGTTTCCCCTTGCTTGAGTATTTCGCCAATGGCTGCCTGCAAGGTATCCAATCCAAACTTTGCAATGATTTCGTCAAAGCGGCTCGCTGCGGTCCGAACACCGGCGATCATGGCCCGGATGTCTCCCAGCACTGAATCCGGAACGCGCGAATTGTTACGAATCAGACGTAATACATCCTCGTTGGGTTTGCCCTCTATCCAGACTTTTACCGGCGGGAGACGGAATCCTTCCTGAAATATTTCGGTTGTATCTGAAAACCATCCACCCGGATGGATACCGCCCATATCTACCGTATGTCCCCGAAATGCGGCCCAGCCAACGATCTGACCTTTATGAAAGGCCGGACAGAGCACCACGATATCAGGACAGTGAGTGCCGCCACCGTTGTAGGGATCATTGCAGATGATGACGTCCCCGGGTTTTAAGTTTTCACGTCCAATCGTGTCGTAGGTACAGCGAACAGAATAGCTCAGGTTTGCCAGGAATATTGGCAGCCCCGGTGTCTCCGCGACCAGATTGGCTTCTGCGTCCAGGATGGCGCACGAGAAATCGATCACTTCGTAAAGGATGGGGCTGTATGCTGCCCACTCCACGGTACGGCGAATGTCACGACTGGCAGCAATCAGGCGATTGCGAATAACTTCAAGGGTGATTGGATCAATTTTATTCATGGCATCATCTCCTGCTTACTTTTGGGTAATTATTAGATTGCCGTACTGATCGACAGTGCAAACCTGACCACTTTCAACAACGGTAGTTGCCGTAGTCTCTTCGACGATAGCGGGGCCATAGATGACATTGCCGGCCAGAAGCTTTTCTCGACGGAAAATTTGGAAACTTTCGTAGGAACCGTTTCCACGATATACCTGGCGTTCCCCAGTCTGTGCTCCAGATTCTGGTTTCTTGTTGCCTGCTGCGATAATCTTTACATTCGGTTTATTGACTTTTCCAATGCCGATGACTTTTAGTGATACCACTTCCTTGGGTTCTTCCGGGGCGTTATGCCCATAAATCGCAAGATGCAAATCGTCAAAAGCTTTGCTGGCGACCACCTTGTCCTTTTCGGTAAAATTATTGGGTATTGCAACGCTTAGGGCGTGTTCTTGCCCCACATAGCGCAAATCCATAACATGTGAAACTTCGATATCCTCGTCAGTGACATTCTCCTCCTTGAAAATTCCCCGCAGCCTGGTCTCCAAATTTTTGTACATTTCATTGACTTGAGAAACCTCGGCTTGCAAAAGCGGTTTGATATGGGTCATGGCGAAGTCGTGTCGCAGATCAGCCATTAGCATCCCCCAGGCGGAAAACACACCTGAATTCATGGGGATGATGACCGTTGGAATGCCCATTTCCTGTGCTATCGCGGCGGCATGAAGCGGGCCGGCTCCTCCGTAAGCAACCAGAGCAAATTCTCTGGGGTCATATCCGCGTTTGACCGTTATGGATTGCAGGAGCGCAGACATGTTTGTGTTGACGATTTTTATGATCCCAAGTGCGGCTTCATCGACCGACATTTTGTAGTAACTTGAGAGTTTTTCAATCGCCTGGCAGGCGAGGGCAGGGTCGATCTCCATTTCACCGCCCAGGAAGTTCCGGGGATTAAGAAAACCTAGATGAAGATTGGCATCCGTTACAGTTGGTTCCGTACCCCCCAGTTTGTAACAAGCCGGGCCTGGATCTGCGCCTGCACTCTGCGGGCCTACATGAAGGGCGCCAGCTTCATCGATCCAGGCAATGCTGCCGCCACCCGCGCCAATTTCCCGCAGATCTACAACGGGCAACAGGATGGGCCTTTGTTCTACTATATAAGAATCGGTCGTTTCCGGCATCCCGCGCGTGATGATGGCAGTCTTGGCAGTTGTCCCGCCCATGTCATAGGCGATGACATTGTTATGGCCGGTCAATTTTGCCAATGCAGCAGCCCCAATGGCTCCGGCTGCCGGTCCGGACTCTACCATCGCAATAGGGATAGTGCGTGCGATCGTGGAGGTCATCACGCCACCATTCGATTGCATGATCTGCAGGGTATTTTGGAAATCGTTGTCGGTGAGTTGATCTTCCAGGCTCTTGAGGTATTTCCGCACTGCCGGCATTACGTATGCATTTTGAACTGTCGTACTGGTTCTCTCGTATTCATAGTAACGGCGGGTAATATCTTTGGAAAGCGAAAAGACGATTTCAGGGCAATGATCTTGAAGGTATTGTCCAATTTCATCCTCGTGCCTGGGATTAACATAGGAGTTTAATAAGCAAACCGCGACAGCCTCAACCCCATTTTGTCTAAATGTTGCCACAATCTGTTCAAGGGATTGCGTGTCCAATGGGATGAGAATTTCGCCAGCCGCGTTGATACGCTCTCGTATACCAAAGCGCAGGTAGCGTGGAATGAGGGGGTCATTGTTTTTATAAAGGGCATCGTACATCTCAAGCCGGTTGCTGCGGCCAATTTCGAGAATATCCCGAAATCCTTCCGTTGTGATCAACGCTGTTTTGGCCCCTTTACTCTCGATCAACGCGTTGATAATGGCAGTTGTGCCATGCACCAGGAAAGACACTTCGTCCAGGCCGACATCGAATTTTGTGATACCCTCGATGGTGCCAACAGCTTGATTGGAGGGGGTAGTCAAAACCTTGCTGATTTTAATTTGGCCGGTCTTTTCATCCAGCAACACGCCGTCAGTGAAGGTTCCCCCAACATCTGTGCTGAGTCTATACATAAATGCCTCCTAATAGTCTTGATATGAAATGCCCAACAAGCATTCCATCGAACCTGCGAACCCAGAACTTTACTTCATTTTACGAATACAACTTTATATATACATCGGTCAAAAGAAAGAAATCTGTCAGCCAAAAAAAGCCTCCGCCCCACGAATGTATTTGACAAATGACTTGTAACAAGATACGGCAAATGACGTAATTTCTTAAAGGTTGACGTTGTTTATTAGACAATCAACTAAAAAGCGTGTAAGATTAACGAAGTGGTTTTCCGCATTTTTATCGAATAAAAGAGCTTTTGCAATTTGCTGAAGCTTCTCATACTCATAATAACAAGTATCGGCATTAACCCCTGCCAGGGGAAGCTTGTTAAAAGACAACCAAGCGCAACATAACGTGTACATTTGAAAAACCTTACCAAGGCAAGAATGTCAACCAGTCGTGTGGATGTTTCTACCGGTAATCTTAATCAATTTTCCAACGGCATTATCAACGATGTGAATGTCTGGGTGGACGTCCTTGACCCTCAACTCAACATTATTTTTTGGAATCATGTAGCGGAGTCTATCAGTGGGTACTCACGAGAAGAGGTAATAGGTCATAACAAAGTCTGGGACTGGATGTACCCGGATATTGAATACAGACGGTCGATCATGGCGCGTACTTTTGCACTCATGGATAGTGATGGGGAACTTGACTATCTTGAAACCAGGATGCACTGTAAAAACGGAGATTCAAAGTATATCTTGTGGAATTCTCGTAGTCTGCTGAACGAGGATGGCGTTATTTACGGCGTAATTACTTTTGGTTATGACATCACAGACCGAAAGCAGGCAGAGGAAGCATTACAGAAGGCGCATAGTGAAATCTCTGCTCTCTACCATGTCACCTCGGTTACGAGTGCGTCTCTGGATTTGGATACCATTCTGGAGAGATCGCTGGAGTGCGTTTTGGAGACGATGAAAAGCGACATGGGGCTTATTCATTTATGGGATGACAGCGATAAAAAATTGCACCTTGTGGCGCATCATGGAATGACTTTGGATCACATAAAAAGATTGGAGGAGGTGAATCAGGGGAAAGGTCTGACTGGTTGGGTGTTTCAGAATGGTACTCCACGGATGACACCTGATCTCAAAGGTGATTCATCCACTCCTTCTTCGATATGCGGCGATCTCGACAACGCATATCTTGGCGTTCCCATGCGGGCTAAGGGGGAGGTGGTTGGTGTATTTGGCATCCTGGCGAAAAACGGAAGAAAATTCGAAGATGATGAAGTGGCATTATTGGGCTCTATTGCAGACCAGGTGGGTATAGCAGTCAAGAATGCACGTTTATACCAACAAGCCGAGCATTTGGCTGCCGTGGAAGAGCGGCAAAGACTGGCGCAAGATTTACACGATTCGGTCACACAGTCACTTTATAGCCTGACGTTACTGGCTGAAGCATCCAGACGATTAATTGGTTCAGGGAACCTGGAACAAGCTAAAGATTATATAACCCGGCTTGGAGAAACCGCCCTGGACTCGCTGAAAGAGATGCGTTTATTGGTCTACAATTTACGCCCTCCGGTATTGGATGAGGGATTGATTGTTGCCTTGCAGCAACGCCTGGGCGCAGTGGAACGTCGTGCCGGGGTAAAGGCCTATCTCATAGCAGGCGACATTCCAGATTTGCCGGCACCGGTTGAAGAGGCGTTGTATCGTATTGCACAAGAGGCGTTGAATAATTCTCTAAAACATTCCAGGGCAGGTTCGGTGACAGTCAGTATCCAAACCTTCGCAGATCAAATAAAATTGGTTGTGGAGGACGACGGTATTGGCTTTGATCTGGAGACCGTTGATTACCGCGAAGGCATGGGATTGGTCAGCATGAACGCGCGAGCGAAGCGGATTGGAGCAACACTGAACATTCAAACATCTCCCAATAAGGGTACCCGGGTCAGTGTTTGTGTAAATGTAGAGTGAACTGGTTGGAATGACAAGGAGGCCTCGATGACAGAAAACAAAACAATTCGCGTCTTTATTGCTGATGACCATTTTGTCGTCCGTGAAGGACTGCGCGCATTGATCAGTACAGAACCAGACATTGAGATCATTGGCGAGGCGGCCGACGGCAGAGAGGCGGTGGAGGGAATTCGGAAATTAC
>JAJFTV010000172.1 GCA_021372725.1 Chloroflexota bacterium
GGGTGAGTGAAAAGCAAAGATAAAATGGTTCTTCGGTAAATGAGAATAACCCATTAGCAAGGGTAATCATGCTCATCCACTGCTCTCACACTGGGTTAAGTTTATGCCCGGCAGCATAATTAGTCAAACATCAAAGTGGAGGGTGTTGAAAAAGTCCTTTCATTTAGATGGCGGTATTGCATAACTTGCACAAAACGAGGTTAACGAATCATTTTTCTGTGATTTCTTACATATTCGATAAGAGAGCTTTACCCCTCTCAATACAAAAGAACATATCCTGGTGGCCTCTGAATTCGCGCAGGCCCAGACACGTCATGCCAATTTTCTCCAGCGCACGCATGGAGGCTTTGTTTTGCGGGTTGGCCATAGCGTAAATCCGCTCGATATCGGTTGTTTCAAAGGCTTTTTGAATCACTGCCTTGCCGATTTCTGTGGCATATCCGTTCCCCCAAAATGGTACACCCAACTGCCATTCAAGTTCAGGCTGCCTGGGCAGATAGGGGTTCAGGCCGGTTAATCCAACGAGGATGCCGCTGTTTTTCAAGACGCAAGCCCCATGGAATACTTCAAGCGTTTGAAAGTTTTTATCCAGGATCAACTGAATATACCGCTCTGTCCGCTCCAGCGACCAGGGTTCATCACCGGTAAACGTATGAACCCGGCTGTCTGCCATGATTTTGTGCAACTGCTCTACATCGTCCAGTTTCCACTGCCTGATCGTAAAACGTCCGGTTTCCAGGTAGATAAGGCCCATTAACAATTACTCCCCACCTGTCAGCCACTCCGGCAAACTCATCTACTCCTTTGCCCAACCAGCGTTACACGCCTGTGACCCTGATGCTGCGCAAGCCAAACTCCACTTTCGACTCGGTTGCATTTCTCGACGAGTTTATTGGAATTCTGCAGGCTGAAGAGATGCAGATAGTAACTTATCGGGATTTGTCGAAAAATCCTGATCTTACCGTCATTGAGAATGACAGGTTGTTCATCATAACCATTGATGATATTTATCTCCATTATCCCATCTCGGAGCGTGTTCTGCAAATGATCGATTTGTTGAAAGAAGCCGGATACCCGGCGGTACTGGGCGTGATCACCGAAAGCCATTTTTCCTGAATTATAGACAAGCCTGGATAAGATTGAGAATGCTCTTGGGCTGCGGCCCATCACGCTGGTTCTTCCGTTAGGACAGATGACAGCCACCGAATCAGCAGTTTGGGCCGGGCTCCCCCGAAAGTGTGTATAACGGTTCGCTGCACGCAGTGTCAGCTTGTGGTTTTAAGACGATGAAACTGCTCGTAAAATCATTTTTTCCACCTGTTCGTTGGCGTTGATATAACTGATATGAACTGTTGGGTGATCTATTTGAAATACTCGGAATAACTCGTCTGCGAAGGCTTGTCCTACCATTTCCACACCGCTAAAATCCAGAATTATCTCCTTAAATCTTTCAAAGCGGATGAGCAGGCGTTTTGCTTGTGAGCGGGATACCAGGTTTTCATCCCCATATCTTGCTAAAGTTACAGGAATGTGCGTTTTTGAAAAACCATATTCTTCGTTATCGGCATATTTATCAAAAACATCTGTCAAATTGCGTTTGGAGGCAGGGGAAATTCTCAATCTCACCCAAGTTCCTTCGAGAATATTTTCCTTTTCCTCCAGCAGCCAATCATTATCTGCTTCTGTATGTGCGAACGTCAAATTTCCAGAAATGATCATAAAATTATCGAATACGCGCGAGGTGAAAAATATACCTTCTCCAGTATGCCGCTGGGGGTCTGTGGTAAGTTTGCCTTTTGCCAGTTCCAAAATTACGTTTATTTTGTCATCGATACCCAGGATTTTTGAAATTTTGTTAAAAATTCCAATTCCATCATCAATGACAAGAATTTCAAGATAGGCTGCTGTGCGGCGTAAATAAATCAAAAGATTTTGACCTTCGGAATGATCAAGAACATTATTAACCATCTCGGTAAAACCATACTGGCATATACCGATAACATTGGTGGGAACATCCTTTAATGCTGGTCGAATTTTTTCCCGCCAAATAGCATCTTCCGATAAATTTTGACTTATGGGAACTTCAACCTTTAGTTCAGTCAGTAAATTGAGTTTATATTGCCTGTCGCGGGTTGCTCCCGCTGCAGTGATAGAACCATTGCTGATTAATGCCTGGATATGCTTGCGAATTGCCTGCCTGGAAATCTTGAATTTTTCTGCTGTAATCTCCGTCAGGTCGGCAGGGTGCTTTTCAATTTGCTCCAGCAGAAAAGCACGAATTTTTTTGGTTTGTTCATTTTTCTTGCTCATCACTCACTACTTTCGCAACCATAATTCGTTTTATTAACAACTAACATTGTATTATTCGTTGCGAATAATGTCAACGGGTGAATTTGTTTGAGCAAGCCCATCGGGTTGGCTCAGCGGTTACGGCGGGTGTGGATTCTGTTTGGGAGCAGGAAAAACCCAAAGCCAGAAAAATGCTCGGAAATGTCGCAGAATCCCACCTGTCCAGTGCCTGCTTTGTTGGGTTGCTGTCTTGGAGACTCAAAACTTCCCCAACTTTAATTGATTTTGCGACAAGATACCAAGTTGCACATCATAAAACTTACTATTGCCATCATAACAAGAAACTGAAAACCTACGATGAAGCCGATTTACTTGTAACCAGGGAGGCATTCGAGTATCTCCAATCCAATCAGCAACTAATTTTCCCAAATCAATTTTGATCTGCTGTGATGCTTTTGCATTAATCGCTTGACTTACTGCACCTGTCAAAATATCTGCTAATTGAATGAACTCGCAATGCTTTGCTAAAAGCGGTTCAACTTTGCGAGGGTCACCAATTACAGACATCACTTTTTCCAAAGGAATGATGACTTGCGGACACTTTTTATTGTTTCCAGCGCGCTTTGCTAATTCTTTAGGTAGATATTCTTCAAAATTATCGTTGCTTGCTCGTGTCATCGCTTCAGAGAAAATAGACAAGGTTACTTTATCGTATTTCTTCAAAGACCATGTAATGCCACCGTAAACCGACAGTAATGCAGAATGGTTGTAAAGTAAATACGGGGTCGAAAATTTTGCTTTGTTGAAGTTTGGCGAGCGCATATCAATAATCATGCATTTGTAAAAACAATAATTTGAAATTTCGTTGAAAAATAAATCCAGCCATTTTGCCGCAATTAGCGACATTGGCGATTTTGTGTTGTCACGCAGTTCGGCAAAATGAATTTGTCCGTCGTAACCATTTCTTGCGTTTTGTAAAAGTTGTAAACCAGACTGAAATTTAGGAACAGGAACAAATAAAGAACCATGTAGTTGAAATCGGGCGTGTGCTAAATCTGTCCCGCTTTCATCATGATACACGTTGAATGTTTCTGTTTTTTCGGGCGAAACTCCAAACATCGACAATTGAACTGGCTTTGTTGTCATAATTTTTACGTTAGCTACCCAATTATTAATTATACGGACTCATGACGTTGTAATCATGTCGTAAAACAAGTTGGGTTGATGCCCTTAAGGTTACTCCTTATTACCATTAAGTATATCCATCCCCTGCTTGAGCGCAACAAAAACCGCCTTCCAATTCCGAGAGCACTTTACTCTATTCTCTTTTCTTATTGTCGAACCTCCACCAAAATAACGTCTGAGACAACCTCCGCATCACAACACGCTCGGCGGATCCACCTCCACGCGCCAGCCTTCCAGCGTTTGCCCGCGGATCACCTGGAGCGGGTGCGGGCCGCGCAGCAGGATCTGCCAGCGGTAAAGGCCTTTCAGTTTGCCAAAGTAACACGGCACCGGGCCGATCATCTCCGTCGCCCGAAAATCACCGGCTTCCAGCCAAATTTTCAACTGATTTGCCAGACTGCGCGCTGCGGCTTCCGCCTGCCGGGGTTGTGCATGTCGATATTCCAGCCTTAGCAGGCGCGAAAAGGGCGGGTAACCCGTCCGCTTGCGGTATTCGATTTCGGTCCTGTAAAAACCTTCATAATCATGGCGGGAGGCGGCCTGAATGGCATAATGCCCGGGTTCAAAGCTTTGCAGGATGACTTTCCCGCCCAGCGGGCTGCGCCCGGCACGCCCGGCCACCTGGGTGAGCAGTTGAAAAGCCCGTTCACCGCTGCGATAATCCGGGAAATTCAACCCCGCTTCAGCCAGAATCACCCCCACCAAAGTCACCAGCGGTAAATCGAGCCCCTTGGCCAGCATTTGAGTGCCCACCAGGATGTCAGCCCGGTGATTGGCAAAATGGGAAAGGATGATCTCATGCGCATCCTTGCCGGTGGTTGTACTGGCATCCCAGCGCAGCACGCGTGCCTCCGGGAACAGGTCCTTGAGCTCGCTTTCCACTTTCTCGGTTCCCGCCCCAAACTGCCGGATACGAGTGCTGCCACATTGCGGGCAGGTGGAAGGCATTTTGCGCCGGTATCCGCACACGTGACATATCAGTATTCCTTGTCCATCTTCGAGCGTATGCCAGGTAAGCGGCAAATCACAGCGCGGACACTTTAAGGTATAACCACAGTTGCGGCAGAAGACAAAGGTGGCTTTTCCGCGCCGGTTGAGAAACAAAATGGCCTGCTGGTTGTTGGCGAGCGTCTGTTGGATGGCTTCCTGCAGCGGCCTGCTGAATAATGAGCGGTTGCCCGTTTTGAGCTCTTCGCGCATGTCCACAATCTGGACAGGCGGCAGCGGCAGAACCGCGCAGTCGCCCTCGGTGGCGGGTTCAGGAGCATGCAGGCCCAGCTTGTCCATTTGTGCTTTGATGCTCTCCCTGTGTGCCAAAATCCGTTGCGGCATTTGCAGCACCGGCCAGTTTTCAGATTTGGCCTGGTAAAGCAACTGGATGGGAGGGGTGGCCGAGCCAAGCAGAACCACTCCATCGGCAATTTTCCCGTATTGAATGGCTGCCTGAACGGCATGATAGTACGGTAACGGATCGCTCTGGAAATATGAATCGTCGTGACATTCATCCACCACGATCAGCCCGGGGTCCGCCAGAGGTGCAAAAAGCGCACTACGCGCGCCGATGATCACCTTCAGCGAGCCGGCGCGTGCCCGGCGCCAAGTATCGTACCGCTCACCGTCCGAGAGCCGCGAATGGATCAACCCCACCTGGCCTGGAAAACGGGCCAGAAAACGCCGTACAGTCTGCGGGGTCAAAGCAATCTCAGGCACCAGTACAATCGCCTGGCGGCCTTGCTCCAGCGTTTCCTGGACGGCGCGCAGATAGATTTCTGTTTTACCGGACCCGGTTACTCCATGCAACATAAATGGATGCCCGGTTTCCCGCTTTTTGATGGCGTCTTGTACAACCTTCCACACGCTTTGCTGGTCAAAGCTCAAGTTCGGAATTTCTGCCGGCAGCCATGCGATGTCTTCCAGCGGGTCACGCCATACTTCAGTTTCACCGAGGATCACCAACCCGGCTTCGGCCAATTTTTGTACGTCCGCAAGATTGCCGCCGCTGGCCGCATACACCCATGAGATTTCCACCGGCCAGGGCTCCTGCTTCAAAAATTCCAAAATCTTAGCCCGCCGCTCACCGGCCGCCCCACGCCCCACATCCAGGTTGTCACCCATCTCATGCGGCGCACAGGCAAGCTGGACGGTGCGGGCGGTCTTCGGTCTCGCAGAAGGGGGCGCAAGGATGGAGCGGGTGCTGATCCAACCCTTGCTTTCCAGGAACCTGGCGCTCTTTCGCCAATCCGCATGCCGAAATGCTGCATCCAGTTGACGGCCGCGCACACCGCTTTTACGGTAGACAGGTTTGCTGATGTGTTCCAGCAATTGTTTTTGGAAGGGTGAAAGACCTTCCGCGGCCGTCCCATCCTGTTGGTGGGAGCCTTCGAGGCGTTGAAACAACGTATCGGCCTGCTGGCGCAAACCGGGAGGGATCATCAATCCCATGCAGGCTGACAAGGATGAAAAGGTGGCTTCAGCCATCCACTGCGCCAGGCGGATTTGCTGCGGTGTGACCACAGGCTGTGGGTCGACGAGCGAATTGATGGGGCGCGTGTCCGGAACCTGGGGGATTTCCACTTCCCTTAGAACAATGCCTTGTATCATCTGTTTGCCAAACGGGACTTCAACCAGGCAGCCGGGTTTGACCTGGTTCTTCAGATGATCCGGGACGTGATAATCGAATACCCCGCTCACCCGCGGAACATTGACAACAACCTCGATGTACATAGCTAGAAGACCGGTTTTTGCACAGCCGTTTTGGCAGCCTCATCCGCCTGGTGGAGTGCAGTCTGCGGAATAAAGCTCAGTTTCAGGCGGGCAATTCGCATCCCGTCCATCTCCTCAACGCACAGACGGATATTTTCATCGGTTTCCTCCACAATATCCCCAATTTTAGCAATTCGCCCTAATTTCCCCAATACAAAACCGGCGATCGTATCATAATCTTCGTTTTGCAGCTTCAGGCTAAAGTTGTTATTCACATCTTCGATCAATGACAGACCATCGATCAGGAAACTGCCATCCGGTAAATTCTGAACAGCAGGAGGAGATGTCTCAAAAGGATCATCGATCACGCCGATGATTTCTTCGACCAGATCTTCCAACGTGACCACGCCGCTGGTGCCTCCATATTCATCCAATACAATGGCGATATGCTTTTTACGAACCTTAAACTGGTGCAGCAGCTTGTTGACCGAGATGGTTTCCGGAACGAACAGTGCCTCACGCATCACATCGCGCGCCACACGCCCATCAGATTCATTATCTGCCTCACGCAAAACCAGATCCTGCAAATGGACAATGCCAATGATCTGATCCAGGCTGTCTTCGTATACCGGAAGTTTGGTGTGTGCATTCTCCACGGCAAGCTTGATCACTTCAGGAACCGGCGTATCCGCTTCCACCGCTACAATCTCGGTGCGGGGAATGAGAACCTGGCGGACCAGCAGCTCACCAAAATCGATCACAGCCGATATCATTTCACGTTCCTGATCTTTCATCACCCCCTCAACCTCCGGGCCACTGACCATCTGTTTTATTTCCTCCAGCGAATAGACGGTCGTGTGAGAAGTATCCGGCGGCAGGCCTATCAAACCCAGGATCAGGCGGGTTGCCCAATCCAGTATATTGATAAATCCTTTGAATACCTTGCCAAAAACATCCATCACCGGTGCAGCCCGCAGTGCAAACACCTCCGGCTTGCGCAACACAGCTACTTTTGGCACCTGTTCGCCGAGCACAACATGCAAACCCGTGACGATGATCAACGAAAGGATCAGCGGCATGGCCGGGATGATGGCCTCTAAAAAAGCAAGCCATGACGGCATGACCATTCTTTCAAAAACAGGTTCCAGCCATGCCTGAAAGGTGTTCTCACCCACTGCACCCAATGCCAGGCTGACCAAAGTGATGCCCAGTTGGGTGGCTGCAATCAGCCTGTCACGGGTGGCATTATTTTCCAGCCAGCCATGGACGATCTGATAGGCATGGCTTTTATCCTCCCCCATCAATTCGAGCCTGGAACGCCGCGAAGAAACCGCGGCGAATTCAACGGATACAAAAAAACCATTGAGTGCAATCAGCACCAGGATGAGTAGAATATTTGCCATCATTATGAATTCTTTATGATTGCGGCCGCACCATAGCCAACCACTGATGAGGTGTCACCGGTCATTTCGGCGGATGTTGTCTGATGAAGGATTCTGACCGTATCAGCACCCAACAGGCGTGCAGTCCACAATACCACCGCCACGGCTCCACTGCCGCAAGCCATTCCCCTTCCGGATCGTTCGGCGGTCAGTACGCCTTCCGGCGAAAACTGCCCGATCTGGCGCAACATTTCTGAATCGAGCTCATGGGCTTTCTGCTGCGGGTAGAAGTGTGAGAGATCTGTACTGGCTACCAAAAGAGTATCGGTACCTGCCAGAATATCGTACAAGGCCTGCGCCAGCGTCTCCAACAAGCCGGCATTCTGGCTGCGGATCATCAACGGTACAAGGGTGAACGGTTCCGGCAAGGCACGCTGCAGGAAGGGAAGCTCAATTTCCAACGAATGTTCTTCATCGAATCGGATGCCGGGCAAGGCGATGTCTTTTGCAGATAATTTGTCCTGCAAGGCATCCACTGCGTCCACATCCACCGGCACATTTCCAAGCGGGGTGCTATAGGCACTGTGCCCGCTGGTAAGGATGGGTGCCGGGTGATAGGCATGCAGCGGTGACAGGATCACAACCCGGGCGAAATCGGCGCCTTTAACCGATGCAAAGGCATAACCGGCAGTCGCTCCTGAATACCGGTAACCGGCATGGGGTGCAACCAGGCCGATCACTTTCCCACCCGGCTGCGGCAGTTTTACATTCAGATAACGATCAATTTCTCTGCTTAATTGTTGGGGAGAATCACTGTACCAGCGACCGGCAATGGGTGAGGGGCGAATATCTATAAGAGGATCTGAGGAAGACTCAGGGTCAGGGTCAGTTGTCATGCGCGTGTTAGAGATAGTTATGAACCAATATCACTGTTTTTATTCTAACACAAAGTAAAGCTTGAGGGTGTTGAAATATTTCACTTTTAAAAACGGTAAACTTTTTTGGAATGATTGAGCCGCTTTGGGGCTCAATCATTCCAAAAAAAGAATTTGCGATATGATGAATAATTTCAATTTTTCCACAGCCTCCCAGCAAGGGGCAGGGATAAAAGGACAGGTGAAAAAACTCAAACAGGCCGGTTCTTCAGAGCCTCCGCGTATGCGACATCCTTGGCCAGCACCTGGTCAACAAGGACCATCCAGTCGCTGATGGGAATGTGCTGCGGACATTTCGATTCGCATTCACGGCAAGCCAGGCAGTCACCAGCCCGTTTTCCATCCGGCACAAACCGCTGGTATTCATCGCGCACCGTATTCAGCACTTTATACATTCTTCCTTGATTGAACATCGAAAAGATGTTGGGAATGTTGATTTCATTGGGGCATGGCAGACAGTATTCACAGTGTGTGCATGGAATGATGGTGAGTTCTTTATAGGCGGTTCTGACCTGGCCAATCAACTGCTGCTCATCTGGAGTGATGCTTCCAACGGCGGCATGCGCGGCACTGGCAATATTCTGCTCCACCTGCTCCATGGTGCTCATTCCGCTCAATACCAGGGATACTTCCGGTTGATCCCAGATCCATTGCAATGCCCAATCGGCCGGCGAGCGTTTGACCGCTGCACTGTCCCATAAGGTCTTTACCGGATCAGGTGGATTGATCAATCCGCCGCCCAGCAATGGTTCCATGACGACAACCCCCAGCCCTTTGGAGGCGGCATATTTCAAGCCTTCCGTTCCAGCCTGATTTTCGACATCCATGTAGTTATACTGGATCTGGCAGAATTCCCAGGACTCGTAATCATCGATGATGCTCTTGAACACGTCAAGCTTGTCGTGAAAGGAAAATCCAACATGGCGGATGCGGCCGTCGGCGCGAGTTTTCTCAAGCCAGTCCAGAACGTTGAGCGCTTTCATTTTGGGCCAGCGCTCAGCGCTCAGGGCATGCAGAAGATAAAAATCAATATGATCAGTTTGCAGGCGGGCAAGCTGTTCATTGAGAAGTTTGTCAAACGATTCGTAATTTTCCACCAACCAGACCGGCAATTTTGTGGCCAGCTTGACCCGCTCGCGATAACCGTCTTGAAGTGCCATACCCGTCACCTTTTCGCTATTTCCGCCATGATACGAGTAAGCTGAATCGACATAGTTGACGCCCTGGTCGATGGCGTGGCGGATCATCCGGATGGCTTCCGGTTCATCGATTTTTGAGCTGTCATTATCCAGAATCGGCAGCCGCATTGTACCAAATCCGAGTGCCGAACCTTTCCAATCCAGTTTGCCAAATAATCTGTACTGCATCAAAATACCTCCCAAGATGGTCTCGTTACCTGTTAAATGATCTACCAAGAATTTTAAATTCAAAAAGATTATACCCTTTTGAGAAGTTTTTCCTGGTTTACGCAACCAAATACCTGAAGTGAAAACCGGAGGAATATTTCAATTCCTCCGGTTTTCGATATCCTTTTTTCAAACGCACTACAAAGGTCGAACAGATGGAATCAAGCTGTCTTCATCCGGGCTTGCTGCCGGCGGTTGATCAGGCCTACAACCAGTACAAGTGCCGCCAAAAATAGAGCCAAATACAGCCCGATCACCCATAGTTGGGTGCCATCGACCCAGGCCCCATAGATTAATCCCGCCAACGTGCTAAACAAAGCCACCCAGAATACATACACCCAGGCCTTAAGCTTGCCAATAATGGTGGCCGTGATCAGAATGCTCTGCAAACTGAGCTCAGGATCTGATATTAAATAGGCCAGCAGCGGACCGCGATGCATGCCCAGATTGAGGAACATTTGGGCGATGGGTACCTCAACCAAAGTGGGAAAATACATAAATACACCAAATATTACCCCCACCAGATTGCTGACCAGCGAATTATTTCCGGCAATGGTCTGCACCCATTCCGGGCGGATCAGTTCACGGAGCATACCGACCACAAACACACCCACGATCAGGAGGGGGAAAATCTGCTTCATGAAGCGCCAGGATTCCCAGAGCGTATCACGAACCTCATTCCTGGTCAATTTACTTTTTAACATCCATCCCAATAAAATGACGGCCAGTAAAACACTGAAGAATTTGCCTGTAAAATGCAGTGTAAGCCCGCCGGTATCCGTCGTGATGCCCAGTGCGGCAATCAATAAGGTGAAACCGACCAGCCCGATGGAAAGCCAGGTCCATTTTGTAAACCCGTCATGGATATGCTCTATCCCTTTCCAGGCAGTCAGGCCAATCAACACCAGCATAACAATCAACATCACACCCTGAACGGTAACACCTTCTTCACCCTGGCTCGCATCAAAAGGCACAAGGGCGGTCAGAAAATCCTGAAATTCGCTGGCCCTTTGAATGGGGATATTGATTTCCAGATATGAATTTTTAAGAACTGCCACCTGGAAAGTACCCGCCACCAGCAGCGCCATCAGGACAAGTAAAAACATCACAGCCGGTTTTCTGATTTTGGCCTGGCCGGCAAACAAGGCATCTGTAGCCTTGTCATGGGCTGTATCTTCCTTCTGGAAAATGAAGGACATGATGATGCCAATGCCAATACCGAACAACAGCGAAAGGAACAACCGGGCGATGGCGATGTCCATGCCAATGACGGTGCCTGTATAGGTGAGTGCGAGAATGTTGATCGCCGGGGCAATAAACAAAAAGGTGATTGCCGGACCCAGCCCGGCGCCCTTTTTGTAGATCCCGGCAAATAACGGAATGACCGTGCAGGAACAAACTGCCAACAGGAAGCCGGCGGCGGCCGAGGCCGGATAGGAGATATATTTGGGGGTATTTCGGCCCAGATAGCGGGTAATGGTCTCTTTAGGGATGAGGGCCGTCATGGCCCCGGCAATAAAGAAGGCCGGCAGCAGGCACAACAATACGTGCGCAGCCAGATAAGCAGCCAGATTGCCAAAACCGCTCGACAGCATTTGTAAAATAAACTCAAAGACCTGGTTCATATTAGATGGCCCCGATTATTCCGGGCATTGTTGTTCGAGCCCTTTTTGAATGAGTTACAACGCAGAGGTGATGAAGGATGTAATTTCGTCTTCACCGGGGATACGGCCGTAGGAAACTACTTTCTCGTTAATGACCAATCCGGGGGTCGCCAATATGTTGTATTCCATGATCTTTGAAAAATCTGTGACTTTCTCGATGGTGGCATCGACCGCCAATGTTTCGACGACTTTTCGGGTGATGGCTTCCAATTTTTTACAGTTCGGACAGCCCGAACCCAGTACTTTGATGACAAGCATGGTATTCTCCTCTTTATATTTTTTATTATTCTTTATTCACCGGATTACATTTCGGGCAGGGACAGTTTTTTGGTTTCAGCGGGATTTTCTGCAACGGATCTCCCTCTGCGATTTTCCGGGATAAATCGACCAGCTCGAATATTTTCGGGTCTCGAATTCGATAAAACACATTCCATCCATCCCGATGATCTTCGATTAAATCCGCCTGCTTTAACACCGAAAGCTGTTGGGAAATGTATGCCTGCCGCTGATCCAGTACGGCTTCCATGTGGCAGACACACGCTTCACCTTCCCGCAGAATATCCAGAATGGCCAGGCGTACCGGGTGGCTTAGTGCCCGCAGCAGGGCGCTGTCTTTCTGGTATGGCTCCAGTTTTGAATCGTCATTCACATTCATAATATTGAATATAATACAAATTGATAATTTTGCAAAGGTTTTGTCACAAGATTCCTGTCACATCGCACCCAGAGTTGATTTGAAGCAGTTGGTTTGGCGGAGGGGCCACAAGTATCCTGGTATCTTCATATTGCCCCTCCACCCAACCTGCTTGTCATCCCGACGCAGGAGGGATCCGCCCAAGGAATTGTTTGCATATCACGCTACTTAATCACAGACTCACGGGTGGAGGCGGGCGCTCACAGTTGCTTCCCCGTCCCTGCTGGGCGGGGAAAAAGGGGTTGGGTTGCAGTGGAACCAAAACCTTGGACACTTTTTCAACACCCTCTCTGATTTTCTTCTTGACAAGTAAAAATTTTGAAAATATAATTCAACGCATGTTGAATTATATTTTCAAAGTACAGAAATAAAGATGAATAATAATCAATTGGAGTCATTGGCCAGAAAATTGAAGGCCCTGGCAGAACCCAAGCGGCTTGAAATCATTGACCTCCTCAAACAGGGTGTTCAATGTAACTGCAATTTGGGGGGAAAACTCAACATGGCACCCAATTTGATCTCCCACCATCTGCGGGTCCTGGCGCAGGCAGGTTTCATTACCACCGAACGGGATCAAACTGACGCCCGTTGGATTTACTACAGCCTGAATACAGAAATGCTGGAAGAATTTTCGACTGAAATCGGGATGTTAATGGATACATCCGAAATCCAGCCGCGTAATTCCTGTTGCGGGCCATCCCGCAAAGCCATCGGGGTTGAATATCCTGTGAGCGATTAAACGTTTATATGGTAAATGGAATGAAAAATAATCACTGGAACGTAAAGGTGGATCAAAACGGGCATCTCATTCTTCCTGCACAACTGGCAGAAAAAATAGGCATACATTCGGGTGACAGTCTACTCGTTCAAGAAAACCAGGATTCACTCATACTTTCCCGGCCGGTGCATACCATCGCCCGTGTCAACATTGAATTAACCAATCAGTGCAATCTCAACTGCCTGACGTGCATGCGCAATACCTGGGTAGAAACGGCCGGCTATATGACAGAGTCAACCTTTTCCCGGATTTTGGAAGATATCAAAACAAGGACGCCTGTACCGATGGTTTTTTTTGGCGGGTTTGGTGAGCCTTTGTTGCATCCCAACCTGATCGAGATGGTGCAGGCTGTAAAGGCTGCCGGAGCTCGTGCAGAACTCATCACCAATGGAACGCTTCTGGATGACCGGTTGACAAGACGTTTGGTGGAGCTTCAGCTTGACAGGCTCTGGGTTTCGCTGGATGGAGCCAATCCTGACTGTTATGCCGACGTTCGGTTGGGCGCAGCCTTGCCCCTGGTGATCAGCAACATGAAGAATCTATACCACCACCGGTTCGTGAGCCATTCAAGTTTTCCACAAATCGGTGTTGCCTTTGTCGCCATGCAGCGAAACATTTCCGATTTACCGGAACTGATCCATCTTTCAACCCAATTCGGCGCAAAATATTATTCCATCAGCAATGTTTTACCGCACACGCCCGCTCTACAACAGGAAATGTTGTACCGGCGAAGTATGTATGATGCAGTCTATCTGCAAAATGATGTGCTTTCAAATATTGACCTTCCCCGAATGGATCTGGACAAAACCACCCTGCAGGTATTCGGAGATCTACTCAGATCGAGTTACAGTACCAATCTTGGCCCGGATCATTCCAGTCAACGTGTGAATACCTGTCCCTTTCTTGCCAAAGGCAGTGTCAGCGTGCGCTGGGATGGCAGGATGAGTCCCTGTCTTCCGTTGCTGCATACACACCCGGCCTATCTGGATGACCGGCTGAGAATATCCAAAGAATTCTTCTTTGGATCAGTAACAGAACAGGGGCTGTCCGAAATATGGGACAGCCCCGAGTACCGGGATTTTCGGATTCGTTTACAGACTTTTGATTTTTCACCTTGTGTGATGTGCAACAGTTGCGAAATGGCAAATGATAACAATGAAGATTGTTTTGGAAATACATTCCCTGCTTGTGGAGGCTGCCTATGGGCGCAGGGTTTGATCCAATGTCCATGAGTTTTACCCAATCATTATTCTTGCTGTATTGCCGACCATAAATGAAAGGATAACCAGGTGAATTTCAAATGACAACTGCCCAACCACGTCGTTTATCATTTTTGGACCGCTATCTTACGCTGTGGATATTCCTCGCCATGGCGGCAGGAGTTGGCATTGGATATTTCTTCCCGCAGGCAGTGAACCAGTTCAATTCTGCAGTTTCCGTGGGTACTACCAACATTCCCATTGCCATCGGGCTGATCCTGATGATGTACCCCCCACTGGCCAAAGTGCACTATGAAGAGCTGGGTGACGTCTTTCGTAACCGGAAAATCCTTGGGCTTTCCCTCTTACAGAACTGGGTCATCGGCCCGTTGCTGATGTTCTTTCTGGCCATCCTCTTCCTGCCGGATAAACCGGATTACATGACCGGCCTGATCATGATCGGCCTGGCTCGTTGTATTGCCATGGTGATTGTCTGGAATGATCTGGCACAGGGCGACCGCGAATACGCGGCCGGCCTGGTGGCCTTCAACAGCATCTTCCAGGTGCTTTTTTACAGTTTGTATGCCTACCTGTTTATCACCGTGTTGCTGCCTGTATTTGGGTTTCAGGGAAGTGTGGTGGATATCACCATTGGCGAGATTGCGAAAAGTGTGTTCATCTACCTGGGCATCCCGTTCATTGCCGGTTTTCTGACGCGCTTCATTTTGACTCGCATAAAAAGCCGGGAATGGTACGACAAAGAATTTGCTCCCCATATAAGCCCCATTACGCTGGTCGCGCTGCTTTTCACCATCATCGTCATGTTCAGTCTGAAGGGAAATCTGATTGTTCAAATCCCGCTCGATGTGGTGCGTATCGCCATACCTCTGTTGATCTACTTCCTATTGATGTTTGTGATCAGCTTTTTGATGAGTCGAAAGGTTGGCGCAGATTACGGAAAGAGCACCACACTGTCTTTCACGGCAGCCAGCAATAATTTTGAACTGGCCATTGCGGTTTCGGTAGCTGTGTTTGGATTGAATTCAGGCCAGGCATTTACAGCGGTCATCGGCCCGCTGGTGGAAGTTCCCGTCATGATCGGTTTGGTGAATGTGGCTTTCTGGTTTCGAAAAAAACTTGGATTCCAGTCTGTGCCTGAACCTGCCACACCAAAAATTGACAAACCATATCGAGGAGACTGATGGAAGCTATTTTTCGAACTGATTCATCCCTTGCATTTTCCAACCACCTGGATCATTTTATGGCGCGCTGGGGCTACCGGCGAGGCAATCACCGGGTGGAACCAGGCCTGTACAGGTTGGGCAATCCAGATCCCAAATCCCCGGTTTTTGTAACTGCCAATTACACGCTGAGTTTCGATGCCCTGCGGAATTCGCTCAAAGGTCAGGACGGATATATTCTGGTTCTGGATACGCATGGGATCAATGTGTGGTGTGCAGCCGGAAAGGGCACTTTCTCTACGGATGAGTTGGTTAAAAAGATCGAGGAGTGCAATGTCAAGGACATCGTCACCCATCGGGTGCTGATTTTGCCACAACTGGGAGCTTCGGGTGTTTCAGCCCATGAAGTCAAGCAACGCACCCATTTCAAGGTGGAATACGGGCCCGTTCGGGCGGCAGACCTGCCTGAATATTTACAAACCCATCAGGCGACACCCGCCATGCGCAAGGTCAGTTTTACGCTTGCTGAACGACTTGTCCTGGTACCGGTGGAGTTGGTCCAACGATTTTTGCCATTTCTGGCAGCTTTCATCGTTCTATGGTTGTTATTAAGCCCACTGGCTGCCTGGGGCGCGCTGGCTGCCATGATTTCAGGCTGTGTTTTATTCCCTGTTCTCCTTCCCTGGCTGCCCACACGTCAATTCAGTATCAAGGGTTTCGTACTGGGAGGATTGGTCGCTCTGCCATTTGTGTTGGCAGCATTTTTAACAACCGGCGGGCAGCAGTTATGGCAGCAAATGGTTCTGGCGCTGGCATTTCTGACAGGCATCCCGGCCGTCACCGCCTACCTGGGGCTGAATTTTACCGGTTCCACACCCCTTACCTCTCACACAGAGGTCGAACGAGAGATGAAGCGCTACATTCGAGTGATGGCAGGTATGGCGGGTATCTGTATCGTATGTATCATCGCCTCCATTATTGTCCGCTTCGTGGCCTAGCGAGCATGGGGATCTCCGACGTGTATGGGAACTGATTTGGAAGAAACCGGACAAGATTCTTATGCCAGGGAAAACAGGATTACAAGAATCAAAAAGTTACTTATGCTGATTATCGATCAGAATGGAGCTTGAAATGGTAGAAAAAACAATGAAATGGGTTGAAGAAAAATCTTGCTGCGGTGTAAATTACGGGATAGAAGATAATACGCTGCGCTACAACCCGTCACGCTGTATCAATTGCGGGATGTGCCTGATTGTCTGCCCGCACGCAGTATTTGGAGAAGGCAGTGATGTGGTGAGTCTGATCAATCCAGACCTGTGTATGGAATGCGGCGCATGCCAGAAAAACTGCCCGTCAGGTGCGATCACTGTTAACAGCGGTGTGGGCTGCGCATCAGCCATGATCAATGCAGCGTTGAGGGGATCAGACGAAGTAACCTGCGGTTGTGATGATGATTCCTGCAGTTGTTAATCACCCAACCCCCCATCCTTCCCGTCTGGAAGAGGAAAAACATAAAATTTGAGGGTTTTGTCTTGTGAAGCCGCTTTTTCATAAAACAGGCGGCTGCCTGACGGGTCAACCAGTCTGTCTTCTGAGCCTTGCATGATCAGCAAGGGCAGGGTAATTCGGTGCATGTTGGCCTGAATATATTGCAAAAACCGAATAAATATTCACTTATTGTATTCCTTAACGCAAACATCCGTAATTTGTTTGAATTACCAAATTTCTCATTTTTGTATTATGATCAATTTGTGCGAAAATATGAGTATCCTTATTATGCTGATTGGTATGCAATTTCACTACGCTGGCTGGGGCTGGTAGGGGGAGCATTATCTTTAGTCCGCGCGGGCATTTTCAACGATATTCTGGCGATCGCTATTCTGGTAGGTGTTATCTGGAATTTGGCCTGTACCATTCTGTCCGTATTGAATCGCCGGCTTGGTGCTCATCGATCTGTAAATGTTTTGATCGACTATGTTGTTACAACTGTGTTATTTTTAGCCAGCCAGGGTCTGTATGGCCCGCTGTCATGGATTGGCTTGCTGAATATGATCTCTGCCGGCATTTATTTTGGCTGGACCGGCAGCCTGATCATGGCGATTATCATTTCGATGACCCAACTTCTGGGTTCCGTCTGGATTCTGCATATTCCGGTTGTTTTTCAGCAAGCCGCCATGTTGACCGGTTTCAATCTGCTGGCCGGTCTCGCGTTTGGAGTGCTGGCCGATAAACTGTATCAACAGCTACGGGAACGCTATTTCGAGGTAAAGAAAGACCGGATGGAAACGGAAGAACAACTGCGCCTCCGGGAACGGCATAGAATGCAGAACCTTTTTCAACTGGTTGATACCATTAATGCCTCACTGAATTATATGACCGTGCTCCAAACCGCCCTGGATTTGTCGCATGACATACTGACTGAAAAAGGTTCCCGGGAAGATGCCCGGGTCAGTATATTTCTATTATTTGATGGCACTCACTTGAAAGTGACACTCGATC
>JAJFTV010000009.1 GCA_021372725.1 Chloroflexota bacterium
GAAAGCGATTCAACATACCGCCGCTGCCCTTCCGCAAAAATGGTATCAAACGCCAGTGATGATTTTCCCGAACCGGAAAGCCCGGTGATTACAACCAGTTTGTCACGCGGGATCTCCACCGATATATTCTTCAGGTTATGCTGCCTGGCCCCCACCACATGGATACTGTTTCTTGCCATAAACACCTTTGTCTCATGAAAGATAAATACGCAACCTGTAATTATATCAGGTGAAATTGAGGATGAAAAACTCTCATTTTTCATCCTCACTGGATGATAAATACATCGTTACATATTATAGCACATATTTTCTATTATAAAAAGACATAGTATCGAGGGTGTTGAAAAAGTGTCCAAAGTTTTGGGGCACAACACCCCACCCCTTTGTTGAGGTTTTTGAGCCGAATTGCGGCTCAAAAACCTCAAAGAAAAGTATTTTTGCCCCCTTCCCGAGCTCGGGGGATGGGGGATAGGTGAGAAATATATCTGTAGCAGGTGTTTTTTGTCACTTTTACATTATGGAAAAGCCAAATATGAAAAATGAAATTTTTCAAAACCTTTAAAGCGTGACACCTCTACCGGCCAGAATTCCGGTCGCCTGCGCCCAATGCAGATTGTATCCCCCACAAGGCCCAATCACATCCAGCATTTCGCCTGCGAAATAAATACCGGGCAGGCGTTTTGAATGCATGGTAACGGGATCGACCTCAGCCAGCGATATGCCTCCTGCCGATACCTGACATTGATCAAACCCTTTCAAATCCTTTATATCGATGCGTAAATGGCGGGCCAGAGACAGCAAACCATCCAGCTTTTCATCACTTATTTGACTTATCTGTGTGCCTGCCGGAATGCCTGATTGTTCGAGCAGAAAAGTCACCATTTTGGGCGGCAAAACTGACCCGAACAGCGGGCCAATGCCAAGCTTTGCGTTGCGCTGGTCTTTCAAAAAAGACAAAAAGTCTTTGGTATATTTTCCCAGAAAATCAATTTGCAGGAAAAGCGCATCCTGCAAATATTCATTTACCCAATGGCTGACATCCATCACACCGGGCCCATTGATCCCCCAATGGGTGAAAATGATATTCCCTTCGGTTTCAGCGACCATTTCATTCTTTCGCCACAGTGATACCACCGCATCCAGCCGTACCCCCTGCAATTTATGGATGGATTTCATATCGGTCACCACAGGCGCCAGAGCTGGCTTGATGGGCCATACCTTGTGACCCAGACGCTCCATGACTGTGAAAAGTTCGCCGGTGGAACCCAATTCCGGATAGGCCTTTCCCCCGCAAGCGATGATCAGCCTGGAACATTGAAGCTCTTCTCCCTGGGTAGTAATGACCCGGATTGAAACCGGTGTCCAAAGGATGTCCTGTACCGTTGTCCCCAGTTTCAGTTTGACACCGGCCTCGATAAGCCGCGCCTCAAACAGGGCCGCTACATTCACTGCCGAGTTGGAAACGGGATAAACCCACCCATCATCGGTATGCCAGGTGAAAATTCCCAATTCATGCAAATAATCCACCATAGCCGTGGAATCCATTTTCCCGATCACAGACCGGACAAATCCGGCGTCATGATGGGAAAAATATTTGTTAGGTGTGACATTCAGGTTGGTCAGATTTCCCCGCCCGGCTCCGGTGATGCGCAATTTACGGCCGGTGATGGAGTTTTTATCCAGAACAATCACCTCGTTCCCGCTGCGGGCGGCTTCCAATGCCGCCGCCATCCCGGCCGGCCCTGCGCCGATCACCACAATACGTTTCATCTATCGATTCACCTTGAAGTTACGCATACTATAGAAGTACCAACCATGCGATTATATTCCATAAATGAAATCACGATGAAACCACACACAATTCGTGTTGTACTACAAAATATTCCTGTATAATCATATTTGTTTACAATCAAACTTGCAGAAATATTAACCTATGGAGTGCCTATGGAAGAGCATGAGTACCAAAAGGGCATAAAAGCCTGGGCCATGTATGATTGGGCGAACTCAGCCTTTGCCACTACAATTATGGCGGCTGTCCTGCCTGTCTATTATTCAACCGTTGCATCTGCCGACCTTTCTCCTGCGGATGCAACCGCCAATTGGGCCTTCACCACCACCATAGCCCTGGTACTGGTCGCAATTTTGGGGCCTGTACTGGGAGCCATGGCAGATTTCACCGGCGCCAAAAAACGTTTCTTCACATTTTTTGTACTGATGGGCGTCACCGGCACGGCGCTGCTGTACTTCGTTGGTACCGGCGATTGGCTGTTGGCTTCGTTTTTGTTTATCATCGGTGACATCGGTTTTTCCGGTTCGATCGTTTTCTATGATTCATTTCTTCCGCATATCGCCCGCCCTGAAGATATTGACCAGGTCTCATCGCGTGGCTACGCCACAGGATACCTTGGCGGCGGCATTCTTTTGGCCGTCAATATGGCTGCAATTATGCTTGTACCTGATTCGTTAACCCAGTTGATGACCCGGCTTGCTTTCGTCAGCGTTGCCATCTGGTGGCTGGTATTCACCATCCCATTATGGCGAACCGTTAAAGAGCCTGCCCGGCGTATTCATGCAAATGAAGTAAAAAAGAATGTATTCGCTGCCAGTTTTGGCCGCCTTTCAAAGACCTTCAGTGAGTTGCGCACATATCGCCAACTGCTCAAATTCATCGTTGCCTTCTGGTTGTATAACAATGGAATTGGAACCATCATCACCATGGCAACCATCTATGGGACTGAGTTGGGTTTTGGGATGGAAACCACACTGGGTACGTTGTTGATGGTGCAGTTCGTAGCGGTGCCCTTCGCATTTTTATTCGGCTGGCTTGCAAAAAAGATCGGAACCAAACCGGCAATCTTGCTCAGCCTGGCCATTTACACGTTGATCGCCATTGGTGGGTATTTCCTGCAGGTTCCCTGGCATTTCTGGGTATTGGGTTTCGGCGTCGCAACCGTACAAGGTGGCAGCCAGGCTCTCAGCCGTTCCTTATGCGGCAGGATGATCCCCAAAAGCAAATCCGCCGAATTCTTTGGCTTTTTTAGCGTCAGCGAAAAAATCGCCGGAACCGTTGGGCCGCTCGTTTTTGGGATCGTTTCAAAAATTATGGGCGGGAGCCGCTTGAGCATCGTCTCGTTGATTATCTTTTTCATCGCCGGCGGTTTCCTGCTGACGAAAGTGGATGAGAAGGAAGGCATCCGTGTAGCCGACGAGGAAGAAGCCCGCCTGGTGAAAGCCACGACGGTCGAAAACCCGATCTATTAGGGGATTCATCCTAGCGGGCAAAATAACTTAATGCAATCCGGAGGCGTTCTTCCAGATCCTCCGCTGTATCCTTCGGGATCCATTGCAGGGCAGACTGGGCTTCGATCACGCTGTATCCCAGGCCGGTCAGCGCATCGATAATTTCAACGTCGATATTGGTATGTCCGATTTCACCCACGCCCACTGCCTGCCCCACTTTGCCTTGTAAATGGAGGAGGATCTTTTGTGCGCCTTTTTTCCCTACCCCCGGAATTCGTGCAAAAACATCCGCCTGCTCGTCCCAAACTGCCCGCCGGACCACATCCGGGGATAATGCGGATACTGCTGAAAGGGCTGTGCGCGGGCCGATCCCATTGACCCCCAGGAAAAGCAGGAAAAACTCTTTTTGCTCAGCATCCTCGAAACCGTATAAAGTCAGGGATTCTTCCCGGACAATCAAACAGGTATGTAAAAAGATCGTCTGTCCTGCTGCTGTTTGTTTTGCCAGAAACTGTGGGACAAAAACCTGCAATCCTACACCACCCACCTGGACTACGAGACTGTCGCCATCAACTGCCAGGACATCTCCTGAAATACTCGCGATCATATTGCCCTCTCTAATCCGTTTTCATTCGAGACTGATGAACAATTTCGTACAAAACAATGCCGGTTGCTACGGCCAGGTTTAATGAGTCACTTTTTCCGAGCATGGGGATACTGACAACTTCATCGCAAATGCGAAGATGATCCGGCGCTAAACCTGTTTTCTCGCTGCCCATCAAAAGCACCATGGGGATGGGATAGTAATAATCCCTGTAATATATCAAAGCCTTGTCGGAGGTACCTACAACTTCAATAGCGGTTTTTTCTTTCCAATGTGAGAACTCGTTCAGCCGTGCCTTGATGATCTTCAAATTGAAAACTGCCCCCATGCTGGCCCGTAATGCCGTGGGATCGTATGGATCAGTGCTGTGATCCAGCAAAATCACCCCGCGGCAGCCGGCTGCATCACCGGTTCGCAGGATGGTACCCAGGTTACCTGGGTCCTGTACACTGTCCAGCGCAATCCAGAGATCTTTCTCTCCAGGTACCAGGGAAGATATAGGCGTAAAGCTTTGTCGGCCAACGGCGGCAATCCCCTGTGGCCCCTCTTTGAGTGAGAGTTTTGCAAATACCTCCGGGCTGAGATCAAGTACTTCCATTCCTTTTTCGCGGGCTTGACCCACCAGGTTTTGACCAAATTCGCTGGTCAATAGATCAGGAGCATTGAGCAGCGTGACCAGTTCGGCGTTTTGCTCGAGAGCTTCTCCGACAATCCGCAGACCCTCAATATAATACTCACCCTGCTGCTCACGAAACTTGCGTTCTGACAATTTACGTATATATTTGATGCGCGGATTGGCCAGGCTTGTAATCATCATGTCTCGTCCTCATTGGCCAGATTTTCAAAACGCCGGCTGTGTAAATGACAAATCGCAACGGCCAGGGCATCGGCGGCATCATCCGGGCGCGGGATGTCATCCAGCGCCAGCAAAACTTTGACCATTTGTTGTATCTGGTTTTTATCCGCACTACCATAACCGGAAACAGCTTGTTTTACCTCATTCGGTGTGTAGCTCATGATGGGCACACCGCACTCGGCCAAAGCCAGCAGAACCACTCCACGCGCGTGCCCCACCGATAAAGCTGTTTTAACATTCTTCTGGAAAAAAAGCTTCTCCACCGCTCCCGATGCAGGCCGGTGGAGTTGAACAAGCCGTTTTAGTTCGGCATGGATTATCAGTAATCTGTTTTCAAGAGGAATTCCGTTTGGCGTACTAATTACGCCATAGTCAAGTGTTTTGAGTTCCCCAAGCGGCCCTTCAACAATGAAACCGTATCCGGTGAGGGCTGTGCCAGGGTCAACTCCCAGAATAACTGTGGGTTCCTTATTCTGCCTCAAGTAATGCAATCGCCTCGTCAGAGATCTTCAGATTGCTAAAGACATTCTGCACATCATCGAGTTCTTCCAGGGCCTCGATGGCGCGCATGGCTTTAACAGTTGCTTCACCAGGCAGTTCCATTTCCTGGTTGGGGATCATGCGCAATCCGGCTTCTTCTGCCTGAATATTGGCAGCCCGTAAACGATCACTCAGCAGCTTGAAGGATTCAACCGGAGCGATGATTTCAAAGTAACCATCTTCTTCGGTGACATCATCCGCACCGCCTTCAACAGCCAGCTCAAGTATATTATCAAAGTTGTGACCTTTGGAAGGAATTGAAAAATAGGCCACGCGCCTGAACTGCCAGGCAACAGAACCCGCCTCGCCCATGGTACCGCCCGAGCGGGTAAGCAAATGCCGAACTTCAGCCACGGTGCGGTTGCGATTCTCGGTCAGACACTGGATCAGAATGGCTACGCCATTCGGGCCATACCCTTCATACATGACCTCTTCAATTACCAGCCCTTCCTTGCTCTCGCCGGTTCCGCGTTTGATGGCCCGATCGATACTGTCTTTGGGCATATTTTGGGCGCGGGCACGGTCGACGGCCAGGCGTAAACGAACATTTGTATCCAGATCGCCACCGCTTTCGCGGGCTACCAATGCAATTTCACGAGCCAGCCTGGTGAATACCTGACCCCTCTTGGCGTCTTCAGCGCCTTTTTTCCGTTTAATAGTGGACCACTTATTATGTCCAGACATACATAACTCCTGGAATGGAAGGTTTCTTAATTTTGAGCGGTATTAATTATACCACGCAGACCCTACGAGAAATTTGTCATAGAACGTTCTCCAGGTCTCACCTTCAGGGATTATCTTGATCCAACCGGGTTGCGCAGTTCACCGATACCCTCAATTTCGATAGAGATTGTGTCACCCGGGTAAATGGGGCCCACCCCGGCGGGTGTGCCTGTCAAAATAACATCACTGGGGAAAAGGGTCATCACACTGGAGATAAAAGCAATCAGTTGTGGTACAGTGAACAACATTTCGCGCGTCGATACCATTTGACGCATCTCATTATTGACATGACAGGTAATCATGGCATCTGCGGGATCAAAGTCCGTTTCAATCCATGGTCCCAGCGGGCAAAATGAATCAAAGCCTTTCGCCCGGGTCCATTGCCCATCCTTGCGTTGAATATCACGCGCCGTCACATCATTGGCGATGGTATAGCCCAGAACATATTGGTAAGCATCACCCGCTTCAATCCAGCGTGCCTTTTTACCAATTACGACCGCCAACTCTGCCTCCTGCTCCACCTGAGCGGATTGAGGGGGAATCATAATCAAATCGCCCGGCCCAATCAGGGTTGACGGAGATTTGAGGAACAACAAGGGAATTTCAGGGATTGGATTGTTCATCTCTTTCACATGGTCTGCATAATTCCTGCCGACCCCTACAATTTTCCCCGGCAAAATTGGTGGAAGAAGCCGGACGCTGTCCAACGACCTTTCGATTTCCATTCGCCGGAATTCTTCATACGGCTTGCCCTCCAGCAATCCGATTTGATCTTTAAACACCCATCCATCGCGGGGTAATTCATTCCCATATTGATAACGGGCAAAACGCATTTTCAACCTCCGGAAACAGTTCTATGGATGCAAGTTTAACACAAGTTGATGGGAACACAGGGCGTGTTCATAAATACATTTGTGAGCACTCACTGTGTTAACAAGAGATGTGATAAACTAAAATTATTCATTCTGAAATGTCTCCATAGTTACAACCAGCAGTGGGATTCGAATGGGCACACCCTTTTATCGTTCCAGAAAATTCATTAACCGGACGGCCTCAACCGTGGGTATCCTGGCAATCATTATATTTGTGGCGGCTAATATGTTGAGCATTCATGCTTACAATATCCATCCCACCGCCACACAAACCCCCACCCCGACAGCAACCGTAACCAAAACACCGCGCCCTACCGCAACACCTACTATTACGGCGACCTCAACATCAAGCCCCTCTCCAACCGTCACCCCAACCTACCTGCCTGAGTTCACCCAAATGCCTGAAATCATCCGTGAAATGAATGAAAAAGGATACCTGTGTTCAGTCGTTCAATCACTGGAACGCAACTTTGGATTGACGTGCTCAAAGGAAATTGAACAAACCGTATTCAGATACAGGCTAGTGATGACGGACGGTGCCCTGGTCTATCAGCAAATTTTACTTGAGCCGTTTTCCACTCCGTTCCCGGACGGCGTCATGGCAGAATTAATTTGGTTGACGCAAATCCCAATCCAACACGCCTGGTTAATGGTTGTCAGTCAGCCTACCCTGGTATCGGAACCAGCTTTAGAGGCACAGGGTACCCCGTCGACAATCACGCCGCAGGTAACGCCAACCGTAGCAACTTTATTGTTGGATCAAATTGCTGCCTGGTTAACAGATAGCCAGATATTCCTTACCCCCGATGAACTCATCCAGGAAACTTTTGACGATCTGAGCTTTACCATGGGAATTTCAGAAGATAATTTGTTTGTCGAATGCAGACCCTTATCAGTACAAGAATAATCTGTTCAGAAAAAATCCTGTTCTCCAAGTGCCATCCCAGCCCGAATTCATTTCGGAAATCTTTCTGTATTTATTGGAAAATCAGGCTTTTTGCGCTATAATTGCACACAACAGCAAGTTTGGGCGGGTAGCTCAGTTGGTCAGAGCACATCTTTTACACAGATGAGGTCGCAGGTTCGAGCCCTGTCCCGCCCACTTCATATAGTCCTGAAGAGGGACTATTTTGTTTTCTTTAGCTGAATACAGGGGACAGCTTTTCTACATTTTTACATTTTAAGGCATTTTCGTGTGTATCAGAAAACCATGGGAAATGTGAGTGGAAAACACAATCAGAAATATCATGCATGGGAGAAAAATGGATGATCTACCTCAATAGACGCCTGCTACCCGGGAAACAGCCCTGGCCGAGATTACATCCTGGAGGGGGCAAAATTATATTTGAAAAGTAGGGAAAAGAATGCAATCAGATACAGTCATCCGGTTGATTAAGAAAGAAACCGCCAGCGCCAGTTGCGCTGCAAACAGGTTCACTCACTCTTCCATGGCTGATTCTATTGTCTGTGAGAATAACCTGGAAATTTGTATAACTGTTACGGGCAAATCAGTATAAAAATCGGTGACAGAACATAATCCACCGGTTGTTGATTTATGAATATTGGGTGTGGCGGTTATTTTTTATTTACAGCGATCATCTTTAAAACAAAATCCACTTGTTGGTTTGCTTTTTGAATGATATCAAGCGATCCATTGGAAAGAACCCAGGCACCGTTTAACCCATCTATCAAATATAATGCGGACTCTACGATTACGACCGGGTCGAAATCTTTGATAAATTCGCCGTTATTTTGACCATCCACGATCTCTTTCAATAATTCCTTGTATATCGCACGATTGCGGAAGTGACTCGCAAAATCTTTATTCTTAATATGGGCAATTCTGATATGACCTGAAAGATCGGGGGGTGTTGATGAATATCGGGTTATCCTTTCCATAAATAGATATTTAAAGCGCGCCGAATGAGGCCCTGCCGGTAATTGATCCCTCATGGAAATAATTGCACGGTCTTCTGCTTCAGAATAGGAAAGGAGGATATTTTCTTTAGATGAATAATAATGATAGAACGTACCAACAGTTATCCCCGTATTTGAGCAAATATCTTTGATGGTCACGTTTTCATAACCATATTGATTGATCAGTTCGAGGGTAACGTCATAAATCTTTTGTTTTGTTTCCATTGACAGAAGCTGTCGTTTGGTTAATGGTTTCTGTACTTGCATTCTTGTCCATCATTTCTATTGGAAAATCGTATAGGGAAATCTTTTTTGCATCATAATTCCTCTGTGTTATCTACATTGAACAATAGATTCTGGATATTTTACCATACGCCATTTCCTCCAATTTTGTATGCATTGTGATATTTGACACTATGAAATAGTGACAAATGTCATTATAAAGAGAGATGAATACTAATTAATATTAATACTAATTCTAGAATTCATTATAGGTAATCTTTTGAATATGTCGACAAGCTTATAGTTCTGACTTCGAAGTCAGCATGGCAAGTATCGGTAATTCCAATGAGAATTCAATGACGAAGAAGTTTCTTCAAAATACTGAATGACAAGAGGCAAGCCTATACGGTTATGAGACATTTGCGATGTGATGGCCAGGCTTCCCTATCCCATATTGGGATACCCCAACAGACTCATCTAACCCTGTTTGCCAAATCGCAGGGGAGCAGCCCAAAGGGAAAAAGTCACATCAGCAGCCAAAATGGCAGAAAAGTGGAATACCTGGCGTAAAAAGGTGCGAGTAATTGGGTTTGGAGCTTGAAATATGAGACCAGTGATTAAATATCGATTTTTTCAAATCAAACACATCAAATATAGAGGAGACAAAAATGGCATGGCAAAATTTTGTTAAACCGGTAAAGCTAGAGGAATACAGCGAATTGTTAAAAGAACACATAATGATGGAGCGTAGAAATGGCATCATTATGCTTTCCATGCATACCAACGGTGGCCCGGCCGTATGGGCATCCCCAATGCATGGCGCGCTGCCACAAGCCTTCCATTATGTTGGAAACGATCCAGAAAATGAAGTGATGATTTTAACCGGCACCGGCTCATCCTTTATTGGAAGCGTTTCTTCGGAGTTTTGGGAACGGGATCAGGCAGGCGGAGTTGGTTACGACGAAATCGTGTATGACGGCAGCAAATTGGTAGAAAATCTTTTGTGGGATCTGGACATTCCCACTATTGGTGTCCTCAATGGCCCAACCCGATGTCATACAGAGCTGGCCACAATGTGCGATATTACCATCTGCGCGGATACGACAACATTCTACGAATCACATTTTCCACACCACGTACCGGGTGATGGCAACGCCTTGTCGTTCCAACACATAATGGGTACCAAACGCGCTGCGTACTACATGTACACAGGCAAGTCGTTCGACGCTCAAGCTGCTCTGGAAATGGGACTTGTCAGCGAAGTGCTTCCTTTGGATAAGGTTAAGGATCGTGCCTGGGAAATCGCGGAAACCATTATGAAAGCCCCTCGTGTCGTTCGTCGCCTGACCAGCCAGGTTGCCAAACGTCCCTGGCAGCGTGTTGTGATGGATGATTTCAAGATGGGAATGGTCTTTGAGGCCTACGGCGCAAGAATGGAAGGGACCGCGAAATGGGGAAGGGTTGGTCCCAGGGAAGGTAAATTACCTGGTGAATAAAAGGGAACCCGGCATGGAAAAGGATTGGGAGTTTCACCACATCGCGGTAATCGTGCGCGACATGGAAAAGGCGGCTGAATACTTCGAAACCATTGGTTTGATGCCGGTTGATCTTAAATTGCTTGGCATGCATCTCGAAGGCTTCGAGTTGATGGCAGGAAGCCAAATATACAAAGACTATAAGCTTTTTGGCAAGACGCCTGATACTCCAGTCAAGCAAAAAGTGAGGTTCTTCGAGAGAGGCGGACTATTGATTGAGGTAATTCAACCCGTTGAAGGATACTCTCAAAACACAGAGTTTTTAGAAAAGCATGGAGAGGGTATAGACCACATTTGCTATTTTGTGGAAGACCTTGAGAAAGAAAGAGCCAAATTCATTAAGCGCGGGATGTCCATTATTGTGTCTGCTACAGGAACATCGAGCTTTATATACATTGACACCCGTGAGGTTGGAAACATTATGCTGGAACTGGTTCAAAAATCGACCCAAGAGAAAACCACAGGGCAGGATTTGGGAAAATACCGAATTTAAAACTACTGGCTCGCCGTCAATTACCAGGTGGTCGCAGGTCAGGCAAAGGTGCTTCATGCACCGCGGTGACCCGACCACCTCGGACAAGAGAGGTTACGTACAACGAAATTCTCTAGGAAACATGTTGCGAGCCATTTGTTTGGTCAGTCAAATTGGGAGTACCTGAAGATCAACCATCACTCAAATCAGTTCTAAATAAAACATCATTTTTAAAAAAGGAGAGATTCATTTATGGATCATACAGAGCTTTCGCAAGAGAAGCTGGTAGAGTTGTACCGCTTGCTGCTCTTCACCCGCCGTTCTGAAGAACATCTGATCGAGCTTTACAGGAGCGGACGAGCCCCCAGCTTACCCCATAGCAGCATCGGGCAAGAGGCGGTGGGAGTTGCCTCGACCTTCGCACTGGAACCGAAGGACCTCGTTTCGCCAACTCTGCGTGGCCACGGCGTTTTTTTGGCCAAGGGCGTGCCGATCAAAGATATCATGGCAGAGGTCTACAAGAAGAAAACCGGTCCTTCAGGGGGAAAGTGGTCGTACCATCATATTTCCGACACCCAGCGCGGGGTTATGCTGACCAGTGCTGTAATCGCCGGATCGGTCCCGCCTGCGGTGGGCGCTGCTCTGGCCTCCAAACTGCGTGGCTCCGGGCAGGTAATGCTGGCCTTTTTCGGGGATGGCGGTTCCAGCCGGGGTGACATTCACGAAGCCATGAATATGGCCGCTGTAATGGACCTGCCTGTCGTGTTCATCGTTGAAAATAACCTGTACGCTATGTCGGTACCCATTGCAAAGCAGACCAAAAACCCCAATATCGGCGACAGAGCTGCCGGTTACGGAATCCCCGGTGTAATTGTGGACGGCTGTGACGCGTTGGAAGTGTATCACCACACAAAAATTGCGGTAGACCGGGCTCGCCGGGGAGAAGGTCCTACCCTGATCGAGTGCAAGACCTACCGCTGGCGGGCACATATGGAGATGGACAACCCAGACGACAACCGCCCAGCCGACGAGCTGGCCTTCTGGCGCAGCAAGTGCCCGGTGAAGAAGTTGGAAGCCGATCTGCGCGAGCGCGGCTATCTCGATGACGCTATCATCCAGGGCTTGGAAACCGGGATAGCTCAAGAGCTGAAGGAGGCGGTTGCTTACGCCGAGTCCAGCCCCAGCCCGCTGCCTGAAGAAGTCTTTACGGACGTATACGCTTGAACCGAGGGAAATAATTATGACTGACAAAGATCCACAAATTATAAAGTCCGTTGAAGGAACCATGGCAGATGGCATCCGGCAGGCGCTGAGTGAGGAGATGCGCCGGGATGAGCGTGTTTTTCTGATGGGGGAAGATATTGCCATTTACGGTGGCGGTTTCAAAACCACCCGCGGAATGATTAACGAATTCGGTCCCAATAAGATCATCGATACCCCATTGGCAGAATCGGCCATCGTCGGTCTTGGGATCGGGGCGGCCTGGAACGGCATGCGCCCGGTGGTCGAGATTATGTTTGCCGACCTGCTGACGCTCCCCTTCGATCAAATCGTGAACAACGCCGCGAAATGGCACTACCTGAGCAATGGGCAAGATAAAATCCCGCTGGTCATCCGCACCTCCCATGGCGGCGGGACAGGGTTTGGCGCAATGCACAGCCAGAGCGCCGAAGCCTGGTTCGCCAACATTCCGGGAATTAAGTTGGTCATGCCCTCCAATCCTGCTGACGCAAAGGGTTTGCTCAAGGCCTCCATTCGTGATGACAACCCGGTCATATTTTTCGAGCATAAGGCCTTGTACTTCGTAAAAGGTCCGATACCCGAAGGTGAGAACATTATCCCGCTCGGTAAAGCGTCCATTAAGAATGAAGGCAGCGATGTGACCATTGTGGCTTGGGGCATGATGGTACTGCGCGCCCTTGAAGCTGCCAAGCTGCTGGCTGAAGAAGGAGTCTCTGCTGAGGTAATTGACCTGCGCACAATCGTCCCGCTCGACAAAGAGACCATTCTGGAGAGTGTCCGCAAGACGGGCAAGCTGGTTACGGTCGAGGAAGCGCCCAAGACCGGAGGCTTTGGTGGTGAGATCGCTGCTCTGGCAGTCGAGGAAGCCATCGACTACCTCGAAGGTCCCGTTGTGCGGGTTGCCGGCCTGGATACACCCATCCCGGAGGCAAAGGTGATGGAAGCGGTCTACTTCCCGAATGCCAAACGAATCGTAGCTGCAGTTCATAAAGCTATGGGGCTGGAGGCTGAATTAACCGACGCCCAGGGTATTGGAGCTTAACATGGCTACTGCAGTGATTATTCCGGATATTGGGCATGGGATGGTGTCAGCCACCATCGTGGATTGGCTGGTGGAAGAAGGATCTCCGGTGGATGCTGGAGATCCCCTCCTGACTGTCGAGACCGAGAAGGTCACAACCGATGTGATGAGCCCAAGCAGCGGCTTGCTGCGCAGGATCATCTGTCCGGTAGGTTCAGAGGTAACCCCCAACCAGGTAGTGGGGATAATCGGTGAGCTTGAAGAGAACCTGGATGAGTTCTCATTGGGCGGAGCGGGTGAAGTCAGCGAAAGCACCCAGCCGGCTGAGGCGGCTGCGCCAGAGCTTGAACGAGCCAACAAAATTTTGGCTGTACCGGCAGTCAAACGCGTTGCAAAAGAGAATAATATCAACCTGACACTGGTTCACGGCAGTGGACCGGACGGCCGAATCATGATGGAAGATGTTGATCGGGCGATCGACGCTCAAAAATCAGCCGTACATCCGGTGTCACCAGCCGGAAAAACGGATTATGATGTGATCCCTCTGATCGGTATCCGTAAGACCATCGCTGAACGCCTGTCTTTAAGTAAGCGCACTGTGGCCGACGTCACCACTGTGGCGGAAGTTCACATGGACGAAGTCCGTCGTCTGCGCGAACAGGTAAAGGTCTCTTATACAGCTTACGTGGTCAGGGCTGTAATCAAAGCAACGAAGGAATTTCCCATACTCAATTCATCCCTTGAAGAGGACCGGATTATTGTCCATCATGCTGTCAACATGGGCGTGGCTGTAGCGACCGGCAACGGCCTGATGGTTCCCGTTATTCAAAACGCAGGAGAAATGACTCTCATCGAGCTGTCGGAGGCGATTAACCGCCTTGGTGAAAAGGGTCGGAACGGTGAACTGACCCAGGAAGATTTCGAAGGCGGTACATTGACCGTAACGAACTCGGGAACATTCGGATCGCTGTTCTTTACCCCAATCATCAACGCTCCCCAGTCGGCAGTGATTGGGATCGGCAAAGTATTCGAAACCCCTGTCGTCCGGGAGGGCCGGGTTGCCGTAGGTTGGATGATGCATCTTTGCTTAACCTACGACCACCGTGTGATCGACGGTGAACCAGCGGTTAAATTCCTGCAGGCGGTGAAGAAAGATTTGGAGGAGCCCAATTGGATGATTGAGACTTCATCAGGGAAATAGCTAAGCCCCCGGTAGCGGGGCAAGTCAATAATCTTTTATGTTTTTCATAGCTTAGATAAGACAAAATAAATTAATCTTGAAATGAAACCAGAAGAGGAGGAATAAATGTCTACCTTGCCTAGCACGGCACAACAATCAATTCCAACTGCAAAACCTAAGCGAAATTGGGTGCATATCTTGGGCGCGGCAGGAGCAGTGATTGTTTATATAATCGTTCAGAGCCTGCATTTTACGGGATTAACCCCCCAGGGCCAAGGTATGCTGGCACTTTTGTTGGCCGCTGTGGTTCTTTGGATCACGCAACCCATTCCCATGGCTTATACATCCCTGCTTCTCGTCCTGATCCCATGGATGTTAGGTTATATTAAACCAGAGGTTGCATTTGGCGCCTTTTCAGGCACCACTTTCTGGCTGGTATTCGGTGTTCTGGCCATGGGAAGCTGCGTCGCGGCATCTCCATTTTCCAGGCGTATTTGCCTGATGATCTTATCCCTGATCGGCAAACCGACCTTTAAGCGTGTTTTAGCTGTAAGCTTTGTCATGATGTTGGTTCTGGGCTATTTTATCCCGGCAACCACAGCAAAAATAGCTGTTCTATTTGCCATTCTTTTGCCTATCGTCGTACTGTTTGGTGTTCAAACGAAGAGCCGAATCGGCACAGGCCTGGCTATTTCAATCGCTACAATCGGTTCTGTCACAATGATTGCTACACCTACGGCAGGCTCAATCACAGCTATGGCTTACGGTGTCTTGACGAAGGGCGGCGTAAATGTTTCGTTTACGCAATGGGCGCTCATTGCTTTGATCCCTGTTGTCGCGATATTTTTGCTGTATTATCTGTTTGTAAGCTGGTATATCAAGCCGGAGGCGAAAGAAGCTATCGGTGGACGCGAAAAGGTTCAAGAAGATCTGAAAGCCCTCCCCCCGATGTCTATAAAAGAAATCTGGGTGCTTGTCGTCACGGTTGGGATTTTGGTAGGTTGGTTGGCTGGTCTGAATTCCACGATGGTCGTCCTGGTTGGTGTATTGCTTTATGTTCTCCCCGGTATCGGTGTGATGTCATTTAGCAATCTGATCAGCAAAGGCGTTCACTGGGAAACTCTCATCTTCCTGGGCACCGTGTTGGCTTTAGGCCCCATGCTCGGAGCAGTTGGTCTCACTGAATTTTTCACAGGGATCCTATCCGCACCCTTTGCGATTGCCACCAATCCCTTCATGTTCGTGGTTGCCATGGTTCCAATTATGCTATTGGTCGTCGGAACCATGATACACATTCCGTCCATACCGTTATTCGTACCAATCTTGATAGAAATGGGACCTTTAGCTGGGGTGAGCCCCATCCTTGGCGTGATGATGTATATGTCAATGTGGCCGCAGTTCTTTTTCTGGTTCATTGCGCCCAATTTTGCTATGGCCAAGAAGGATGACATCGGTAATGTAAAAGATTGGATAATCATGAGCGCGGCGTTATTTGTAATTGAAATAATCGTCTGGGCTGCATATGTCTATATTGCCCCGGCCCTTGGTTTAATACCCGCATAACAAATTTTCCTCATCACATTTGCTGAGGAAAAAGAGTATATTCAAGTCAATCGATCTGGAGTCGTTGAGGCTCCAGATCGATTGTATATGCCCCCTCATAGCATCTAAAGTGATCACTCGATCCCCCCTTTATAACCTTTCATCCCCTATCCTTCTTTGCCCGTCCACTGCAACAACATGGCAGCAATGTTATCTTTTCCTCCCTGCTGGTTTGCAGCGTCCACCAATATCAATGTTGACCCCATGCCATGCAGCCCAGGTTCCTTCCTGGCCTTATCGTTCATCAACTGGTTCAGCTCCTTAATGAAACCAGCGATGATCGATTTATACCGTAGCGGGAAATTTGTGGTTTCTTTCACGGAATTCTGCAGGATTTGCAGCAGGAGTTCACCACGATCCGTGAGGCCACCTCCCCGGATTGATGCCCTCTCATTCCGTCCGCAAAACTCCGCAACGATGAAAATACCATCCTGCAAACCAAGATGGTAATTATCGTCATTATTCTCACGCAACCAGCCAAAATCACTTAGACAAACAACCTCGACCAACGAAGACGAAAAATTTCCCTGTGATTTTTCACCCGCACGATTATTTTGGTAAACTGTAACTATCTTTTTGCCCATAGTGGGGTTATTCATTGAAAAGGAGACGATTTTACATGGCAGAAAAAAGTTATCAAGTGTATGGTTACCGCTGGGTTGTGTTGGGCGTATTTATGCTGATCAACGTCGCCATTCAAATTCTATGGATTTGTTTTGCCCCCATCACCGGGCCCGCTGCAGAATTTTATGGAGTGTCGGATTTGTCCATCGGCTTTTTGGCCATGTCATTCATGTTTGTCTATATTCCGATCTCGATGCCCATCTCATGGGTTATCGATACCCTGGGATATTACAAATCGGTGAGCATTGGCGCAGGAATCATGGCCATCTTTGCTTTGTTGCGCGGGGTATTGGCCGGGAATTATACCTGGGTATTCATTTCCACATTGGGATTAGCAGTCGCCCAACCCTTCATGATGAACGCAATCAGCACGGTGGCTGCCAAATGGTTCCCAATGAAAGAACGCGCCACGGTCGGTGGGTTGGCAACGATTGCCAGTTTTTTGGGTATCGCCATTGGGGAAGTGGCATCTCCCGCGCTTTTCCTGCAATATGGCATCCAAAATATGCTGCTGATCTATGGTGGGGTTGCAGCAGTTTCGGCGATTTTGTTTGTTATTTTTACTCGTGAAGCACCCCCCACCCCGCCCTGTCCGGAGGGGCAGGAAACCCGCGCCTTGATGATGGACGGATTAAAGGGCATGTTGAAGATGAAAGATATGTGGATTCTCTTTGCACTTTTCCTGGTTGGAATGGGAGTTTTTAACGGCATTTCTACCTGGATCGAAGGAATTGTGCGTTCGCGCGGTTTTACCATCACTCAAGCGGGGAATCTGGGTGGCGTGCTGTTGCTGGGCGGGATCATTGGCGCAGCAATCATTCCCGTGCTCTCTGACCGGCTGCATAAACGTAAACTCTTCCTCGTATTGGGTCTGATCCTCGCCATCCCCGGTCTGATAGGAACGACTTATGCCACTTCGTACGTATTGATGGTGGCTTCGTTATTTGTGCTTGGTTTCTTCCTGATGAGCCTGGCTCCGGTGGGTTACCAGTACGCCGCCGAGATTACCTTCCCCTCGCCCGAAGGCACATCCAACGGCCTGCTGAATCTGGCGGGACAGCTATCGGTCGTGTTTATCTATAGCATGGAAGCTTTCAAATCGGCAGACGGGTCATTTACATTCTCCATGCTCCTCATGGTGGCGATGATGGGAATGGCCGCACTGCTGGTAACACGGCTGAACGAATCAACAGCGGGAGTTGACAACACTGAATTGGCAGTAGAACATGTAAATGTATAGCGTTTCCCTGAAAGTTCAGAGAGTATTTGATTCAATCCCCCGAAGTGGAAATGATCTTTTCAACACACAATAAATAAGGGCTGTCTGCATTTTTTCAGACAGCCTCTTTTTCAATCCCGGAAAATAGGATGATCAACACGTTCACGAATAGGGATGAAAAATCAAACATCACCTTATTTACTCTTTACTCTAAAATAGATACAATCAAATAGCCACTGATCAAATCACATCATCCGCCTATACACAAAGTGGCAATGAGGCGATCATAGTGATCGCTGACAACAGTTTCAGGGTAGATACTCTGGATTACCATCACCAGCTATTTCTGCCCTGAATACGACCATCTGGAAGTTTATACGGGAAAATAAAGATTATGAAACAGGTCAATTCGATTGCTCAATTACTTGCCGAAACAGATCACTCACGTATGATCATTGAAACAACCATCCTGGCTCAAGATCCGTTGAATCTTGAAATCCAGGGTGTTTGCGGACATTGGTCTGTCAAAGACATCATGGCCCATATCACCGCCTGGGAAAATCGGATGATGGAATGGCTGAACCAGATCATCTTTGATGATACCGGCGCGGAATTTCTCGATCCCGAGTTGAGTTCGGAGGCGATCGATGCTTATAATGCCCAGATCTACAGAATTTATGCGGACATCGATCTGCAAAAAATCAAAACCGCTTTTCTTGAAAACCATCAGAATATCCTGGATTACATTGCCAGACTTCCAGAAGAACAACTTTTTGATCCGCACCGACCCCGGTTTAATGGAGATCATCCGCTGTGGCATTTAGTGGCAACCAATACCTTCTGGCATTACCAGGAGCATCTCGCCAACATCGAGAAACAGCCCTGGTTTCAAAAGGCAAAGAAATGAGGAAGATTCAGCGCTTTGGTTCATTGACGGGCTGTACATGAACAGGATATTACAGTTCGTTAATAATTGTTTGTTATAATGAGAAAGTAATCTCATGGGGATGACAGGCTTCGACGGGAGAGGCTGGCCCTGGATTGCGAGCCGAGAGGCGCCGACCTCGAATAATCAGCGCAAAAAACAAGTGCCAAACGCACTGACTACGCCGCGATGCCCTTAGCTGCATAAGCGAGGGCTAGCGCAACAGCCTCCTGATGAGGCTGCGTCTGCCCACACCGTACCTCCGACCGGTCGTGGAGCAGGCGACACAAAGCCGGAGTGCCATGCAGCAACACCGTTAGCTGCATGAAAGAGGGCTTTCGGGTCCAAACGGCTGGCTGCCTTCAGGTATGTTGATCCATCTGCCCGCAGCGAGATTAAATGATCAACTACGCTCGTAGATATCTGGCGGTTGAATCTTTCGGACGCGGGTTCGATTCCCGCCATCTCCACTGAAATGCCCCCTTTTCATGGGGGCTTTTTTTGTGGACTTCAACCCAAAATTACATTGTCGATCAATCTGGTTTTGCCGATGAAAACAGCCATCGAAAGCAGAGCTTGCCTTTCAATCTTGTCCAATTCTTGCAACGTGACCAGGTCGGCACAGGAAACATAATCCAGCCGCGCCAGCGGCTCACCGGCAATGATATTCTTCACCAACTGTCGGAGCGAATTGGCATTCTTTTCGCCTTTTTCAAACGCCAGCCTGGCTTCATTCAGGCTGCGGTACAGCACCGCGGCGGCCTTGCGCTGTTCAGGATTCAGGTAAGTGTTGCGGCTGGACATTGCCAGCCCATCTGGCTCGCGCAGTGTCGGGCAGGTGATGACTTCAAGCGGGAAATTGAGATCCGCCGCCATCCGCCGCAGAACCGCCGCCTGCTGGGCATCTTTCTGCCCAAAATACGCCCGGTCAGGCTGAACGATATTGAAAAACTTGGCTACCACTGTGGTAACCCCTCGGAAGTGTCCTGGCCGCACGATGCCTTCCAGAGGTTGGGTTAAACTTTCCACCTCCACCCAGGTTTGAAAACCGGCCGGGTAAAGATCATCCTTGTCGGGTGTTAATACGATATCCACCTGCTCGCCTTCAAGTTTTTCCAGATCGGCATCCATGTCACGCGGATAAGCCTCAAAATCTTCGTTCGGCCCAAACTGGGTGGGATTGACAAAGATGCTCACCGCCACGCTGCGGCATTCACGGTGCGCAGCCCGAACGAGGGATAGATGTCCTTCATGCAAAAAGCCCATTGTCGGAACAAATCCCAGCGGATTGCTGAGATTTTTGCGTTGATCACGAAATTCCTGTACAGTTTTTACAACTTTCATGATTACCTTTCCACCATGGCTTTTACCAATGAGACAAAACATTCGTTGACCGGCACAGAAACCCCGTTTCGATGGGCATGGCGCACGATCTCGCCATTGATCGCTTCGATTTCAGTAGGTGCCCCCCGCTGCAGATCCTGAAGCATGGACGATGTATTCTGTGCTGTCCTTTGGATGACGTCCTCTATCGCAACCAGCGGGTCATCATACGGCAGCTTGACCCCATTCGCCGCGGCGGTCTGCGCTGCCTCTCTCGCCAAAACGGAGAGGATCGACCGGCTGTGGGGATTGGCGGCCAGTTCTCCGTTGGTAACGCCCAGCACGGCGCTGAGCGGGTTGATGCCTGAATTGATGATCAGCTTGCTCCACCTTAATGAAACTAGATCGTCGAAGGTCTCCACCTGGAACCCGCTTTGCGTAAATATTTCTACAAGACGGTCAAGCCGGGGGTCTCGTTCCAATTGAATCATGGGGTCGCCCGACAATTGCACGAGGCCCGGCTGCAGAATGGTTGCGCCCATCACAATGGTTCCAGCCAGGCAGCGCCCTTCGCCCAATTCCCCGGCCAGTATTTCACGGTTTCCGAGCCCATTCTGCAGGGTGAGGGCAATGCCATCATCAGACAGGCATTCTTTCAGCAACCGTGCATATTTCCGGGTTTGCCACGACTTGATCAATACCAGGGCATAATCAATCGGGCCAAATTCGCATGGGTTCGAGGAGACCTGAACGTGGGCGGAATGGGTAATCCCATGTTGATCGATAAACCGGACACCTTGGGCGCGGATGGCCTGCACAGCTTCGGGCCAAAAGCCCAGCATTTTAACGTTATATCCCGCGTCGCCCATTTTTGCTGCAAACAATGTGGCGACGGCGCCGGTTCCGGCGATCAAAACAGATTTTTGAGTCAAGGGTTTCCCTTCAAGGTTGAATATCTTTTTCGGCAATATTACCACCAATCCCCATCACTTTTCCATATAAAAACCTTTTTGCAGATTGCCCGGTTCAAGTAAAGCGAGCTTTGGATTAAAATCTTTATAGGGCGCGCAAGGCAAAGGAGCATCCCAACAACCCTCGGCCTCAAGGGGCAGATTGACATTCAGGCCTGAATTCGTAGTCTGCTGGAAAATTGTTTTATCGCCGCGATATTGGGAAACAGCTTGTTCCACAGAAGGCGGCATGACCAACCACCCGATACTGATATTACGAGAAAATTGATAAGGAGAAAGCCACAAAGTAAAAAGAAAAACGAGTGCCGCCGCCGCACTTACAGAACGCGGTAGAAAGCCGGCCCGCCAAAGATAACTAAATGCCAGCAAGGCCTGGCAGATCAGTAAAATCCAAAACAATGCTCCGGAGAAGCGGTATTCAGGCGCCAGGAAAAACCAATATAGAATTCCCACAAAAGAAATACCGCTTGCAACGGCAAGGCCGAGTTCTGCAGATTGTTTGCTTTGGTTTTCCAGCTTCTTGTAAAAAACCAGGGCAAACACAGCGTTTATAACTGCCAAGGCCATACTCAAAAGAAAAGCCCATTTCGCTTCGTAGACAAACCTCTCGAACCAAGCCAAAAACCATTTCCAATCAGCGCTATATGCAATCGTTTCCGAGCGGGTACGCGCCCAATATGTAATAACTCCCTGAACCGGCTTGGCCAAATAGTCTGGCATCCTCCAGGGAAAAGGCAAAGAAAGTAAAGTGGATGGGAAAAACGGGTAACCACTTAGTATCACGCTGCGAACCATCCAGGGTATCACCCAAATAGCCAACAAACCCACCCAACTTGACCAGGTGCGTATTTGCCTACGCTGGGAAAAACCGAAAAGATTCCCTTGCAGTAAAAATACGGCGGCAACTAAAAGCACGCCAAAACAGGCGAAACTCAGCTTCACGGTTAGCCCCAAAGCAACAAGACATACCAGGTTGGCGGCTGTGGAATTAAACTCTGGTTGTTCTGGCCGGTTAACAAAGAGCCGCAAGAATTCACCCGTCAGGATAATCTCCAGGCTGAAAATCAAGAAATCAGGAGTATATCCGGCTAAAAACCCTGTGCCTGACTGCCAGATGATCACCGGCAGCAGTAAGGCGTAAAAAAGATCAGGCATAGTTGGTTCCGATTCGTGGCGAAACAGATTATAAAATGCTGTTCCACACAGCAGTATCATCACGTAAACAATGGTTGTGTTGATTAGGTAATATGCTGAAAGATTTAGAAAGTTAATATCCAAAACAGCCGCAACCAGAAGACTTGCGTTGTTGAACGCCAGGCGATGATGCAAATTTCCCAGCCCGGGTACGATGGCGAATTGATTAATCCACTTGACCGTTTGCATGTGGTACAAACCCAAATCAACTGTTGGCTCAGTGAACATCACATGGTTGGCAAGTACAAACGCAGGCAAAACAGCCAGCCCAATCAACCAGAAAGACATTCTTAAGTTAAGGCTCTGCCAAAACACAAGGCATTCCCGGCGAGTACTGTACCAGCCCACACCGGCTGCGATAATCAGAAACAGGAGCGGAATCGCATCAACTTTGATCAATAAATGCCAAATCTGTAAAAAAGCCACCGCCGCGCCCCAGCCGCTGAAAAAACACAATAACAAATTTTCAAAAGAGAACTGACGCTTTATCGGTGACCAGGGGAGCAGCAAACCAATACCGATAAAAATGGGGAGTTGAAGAAGGATACCCAGTGTAATGATGATCATGCCAAATCTCCAGAACGATAGTTATGACATCGGCAGTGAAGTATGGTTGCTTCTGCATGCTGAAGGTGTGCTTGCAGACTTTTTTTCGTTTACTCCAACACCTTACACACCAGCCCTTTCAGGTACGCCCCTTCCGGAAAACTCAACCGGATTGGGTGATCGGGTCCGTTGTACATACGCCGCAGAATACTCGCCTGAACGCGGGCATCTTCCGCCGCCGAGGCCACAATCTTTTGAAACAGCTCCATCGAGACGCCGCCGGAGCACGAGAATGTAAAGAGCAAGCCTCCCGGGCGGAGCAGTTTGAAGGCCAGTAAATTGATATCTTTGTAACCGCGGGCAGCCCGTTCAACCTGGGCGGATGTGGGGGCAAACCTGGGCGGATCCAGAATGATGGCGTCAAACTGTTTGGCTTGATCGCGAAACTGCCTTAAAACCTGAAATACATCCCCTTCGATAAAGGTATGCTGATCCAGCGGAAAACCGTTCAACTGCATGTTTTGACGGGCCAGTTCCAGTGCCTGTGCAGAACTGTCAACGCTGGTGATCCTGACGGCATTGCCGTTAGCAAAACCGTCAGCCTGACCGTCAACACGGCCGGCAAGTCCGTAAACCCCAAATGCTCCCGTATAACAAAAGCAATTCAGCACGTGCCCGCCGGCAGCCATCTCGCGGAAAATCTTCCTGTTTTCGCGCTGATCCAGATAAAAACCGGTTTTGTGACCATCAGCGACATTCACCTTGAACCGCAGCCCATTTTCGGACAATAGCATCGGTTGATCCGGAAGGCTCCCGGACAGCACTCCAGTTTGCTCTGGCAGCCCCTCCAACTGGCGCACATCGGCATCGGAACGCTCATAAATGCAGCGTACCCCCTCGATAGTGGACAGTACTTTGAGGATGATCGGCTTCCAGGCCTCGGCTCCTGCCGTCAGAAACTGCGCCACCAGCACATCTTTGTAGCGGTCTACAATCAGCCCCGGCAGACCATCCGATTCGGCATGAATCAGCCGGTACATTTCGGTTGTCTCAGCTATACGCAGTTCATCGCGAAGTGCAGCAGCTTTTTGAACCCTGTCTGCAAAAAATTCCTCATCGACCGACTGGTTTTTATCCCACGTCCAGATGCGGGCGCGGATATTGGAGCGCGGACTGTAGGCAGCCCGGCACAACCAGTCACCTTTGGCTGAACAAACCTCCACCGTATCGCCCATGCCGGCATTTCCGGAGATGCGCTCCATCGCGCCTGAGAAGATCCACGGGTGCAGCGAGCGGACGGATTTTTCCCGTCCAGGTTTCAGAAAGAGGACCGGCGATTTCGTTTCTGTCATTTCAATACATTTACCGGTTTTGTTTGATCAGCGCCAGTAATCCCCCCTGATCGATTACCGGCACACCCAGTTCACCGGCTTTGTCCAGTTTGGAGCCGGGATTTTCTCCTGCCACAACATAACTGGTGTTCCGGCTGACACTGCCCACTACCTTGCCCCCGTTTTGCTGAATGAATTCCTTGATCCCGTCACGTGAGTAATCCGGCAGTGTGCCGGTCACGACAAAGGTCAAATCTTGCAAAGGTAGGAATTTTACATTCTTAACTGCCATGGCTTCAGTCATCTGCGGCCATACGCCGTTGCTGCGTAACTTGTCAAGCAGTTGCTGATTGGCGGGCCTGGCGAACCAATCCACAACGGCCTGGGCGGTGTTGGGGCCAACCCCCTCCACCGATAAAAGTTGTGAAAAAGATGCCGTTCGAAGGGCATCGAGATCGCCGTAGGTTTTTGCCAGATCCACAGCCGTAACCTCTCCAATTCCGCGTATCCCCAGGGCGTTGATCAGCCGCGACAGCGGCCGATTCTTTGATTCGGCAATGGCCGTCAGCAAATTATCGATCTTCTTCTTGCCAAATCCTTCCAGATTTTCCAGATCTTCGTAGCGCAAAGTGTACAAATCGGCTACATCCTTGACCAGCCCTTTATCTGCGAGCAGTTCCACGATCTTGATCCCCATCCCCACGATATCCATTGCGGAACGGGAAACGAAATGCTCCAGGTTGCGCACCAATTGCGCCGGACAGGCCGCGTTGACGCAGTACCAGGCTACTTCTTCTTCCAGATGCTCCACCGGCTGTCCGCATGATGGGCATACTGAAGGTGGAACATAAGGCATTTCGCTGCCTTCACGCACTTCCGTGATAGGCCCAATGATGTAGGGGATGACGTCGCCGGCCCGTTTTACCATCACCCGATCATGGATGCGGATGTCGCGTTCTGCGATAAAGTCAAAATTATGCAGGGTGGCCTGTTTGACGATCACCCCGCCCACTTCCACCGGATCGAGGATGGCATAGGGCGTCAGAACGCCAGTGCGGCCCACATTCACACCGATATCACACAGCCGGGTGGTGACCTCACGGGCCGGGAATTTATAGGCAATGGCACCCCGTGGGTCACGTCCCACAACACCCAGATCGGCGGCCAGCCGTAAATCGTTGATCTTTACCACCATACCGTCCACTTCGAAATCGATTTTGTCACGCCGTTCCTGCCAGGCTTCGTATTCACTGAAAACAGCGTCCAAATGAGGGCAAAGACGATTGAGATTCGTAACCGGAAATCCGAGGGCTTTCAGGAATTGCAATGTCTCCCATTGTGTGGCCGGTACACTTCCCTGTGCTGCGACGATATTGTAAACCGAAATCTCCAACGGCCGGTCGGCAGTAATGGCAGGATCCAGTTGGCGCAATGCACCGGATGCCGTATTGCGTGGATTGACGTAAGTTCTCTCGCCATTTTCAATCTGGCGTTTGTTGAGGGCTTCGAATTCACTCAGGCGAATGTATACCTCACCCCGTACGGCCAGGTAAGCCGGTGCTTCGGGACCGTCGGGATCGACCGGGATGCGCAGCGGGATGGTTTTGATGGTTCTCAGGTTGTTGGTGATATCTTCACCCACCTCACCGTTGCCGCGCGTGGCTCCCATGAAAAAAATACCATTGCGGTAATGCAGCACCACGGAAAGACCATCGAACTTTGGTTCGGTTACAAAATCGGCTGTACACACCCGTTCGTCAAGCCGGGCAATCCGCTCATACCAGGCTGTCAATTCTTCAGGCGCCAATGCGTTGGACAGGCTGAGGATGGGGGCAGGATGGTTTACTTTGGAAAATTTCTCGGAAATCTGGTAAGTTGATTGTTGAGTCGGAGAACCAGAGGTGACCAAGTCCGGATGAGCGGTTTCCAGCTCCTTCAATTCACGATAAAGGCGGTCCCACTCCGCATCGCTGATGACAGGGCTGTTCAGGACATAATATTGATAATTATGGCGATTGATCTCACTGCGCAGATAAGCAATCCGCTGCAGGATCTTTTCATTTTCATCTGTCATAAAATAAATTATACTTTCTTACATCCTTTGTTGTGAGGGATTCGAAAAGAATAATTTGAGACAAATTATTCGCCAACCAAGGAATCGTCACTGATTGTCCAGTATAATCACAATGATCTACTTCTGAAAAAGGAGCATCTCATGAAAACGCTTTCCACTGTAGGAACGGTTATTCTTTTTATCATTGCCTTAATCTCCATCGTTTTCGGTTTCTTGATGGTTGTAGGATCCACCAACCAGCAAAGCGGCTCATCCACCTGGCTCGTCCCTGGCTTTCTGATTATCGGTTTCGGGCTAGTTTGTGTGGTGGCAGCCATCATTTTGATATCCGTCTCCAGGCGTAAAGCCAAACAAGAAGCGGCTGCCCAGAATGTATCGATTAATGTTGACCTGCCAGGACAAATGAAGATCGACGCCATGAAATGCCAAAAATGCGGCGGCGAACTTTCCTCAGCGAATATCACAATGGTCAATGGCGCTCCGGTAGTAACCTGCCCTTACTGCGGATCCACATATCAGATGACCGAAGAACCCAAGTGGTAACGTTCATAGGCTATTTTATTGGTTGCTGAGAGAATTTCGGGAGGAAACATGAGTAAAAAAGTAGTGACTGTTTTTTTGATGATTTGTGTATTTTTGAGTCTGAACAACAGCCCGGTTACCGGACAATCCTATTCCTTTCAGCTTCCATCAGCCCAAGTGAATTACCTCATTGAATCGGACGGTACTGCAACGATCGAATACATCTACGTTTTTTCAAACGACAATGGCGCACCGGACATCGAATTTGTCGATATCGGAATGCCGGCCGGTTCAACTTATTCCTACAGTGATATGTCGGCTACAATCGACGAGCAAGCCATCACGCACATCCAAAATTCTGAATACGTTTCCAATGGCGTGGAGTTTGGTCTCGGATCCAACGCCATTCCGGCCGGGCAAACCGGTACTTTTCATGCTGTGATACGGAATGTAAGCGGTACTGTCTTCCCGGGAACCGCAGAGGAGCAGGAAACTTACGTCGGAACCCAGTTTCAACCCAATTATTTTGATGGCAGTGCCGTCAGCGGAAAAACGGACATGACGGTTACCATCATCCTGCCACCCGGGCTGACCGAAAATGAACCCCGTTACTATACCCCTGATGGTTGGCCCGGTGCTGATGAACCGGAAACAGGTTTCATGGGTGACCGGGCGTATTACCGTTGGCAGAGTGCCGACGCTCGCGGTGATGGGCAATACCTTTTTGGGGCATCCTTCCCCGCCCGCCTGATCCCGGAGAGTGCGATCGCGCAACCACCTGCCAACAACACCTTTTCTGACAATTCATCCGGCGGCATTTCGGTTGCGATTGGAAATTTCATCGACAACATTTCGGGATTCGCCTGCTGCGGCATTTTTGCATTATTCTTTGGCTGGACAACTTATCAGGGCGTGGTCGGTTCAAAAAAGCGCCGGATGCAATATCTTCCGCCCAAGGTATCCATCGAAGGGCACGGGATAAAACGCGGCCTTACGGCCGTCGAAGCAGCCGTTCTGATGCAACAGCCCATCGACAAGGTGTTTACGATGATCCTCTTCTCGGTGGTCAAGAAGAACGCGGCCGAGGTGGTCACCCGCGATCCACTGGAGATCAAATTGATACAACCAACGCCGGAGGATTTGCGCGGTTATGAAACGGATTTCCTGAAAGCATTTGAAACAGCCGACGCTGCCAAAAGACGCCTGGCGTTACAGGACTTAATGGTCAAATTGATTCAGAGCGTCACCCAAAAAATGAAAGGTTTCAGTCATAAGGAGACTGTCGAGTATTACAAACAGATCATTGAAAAGGCATGGGAACATGTGACAGCCGAGGATACACCCGAAGTAAAAGTACAGAATCTGGAAGAAGCCATGGATTGGACGATGGCGGACAAGGATTACGAAAATCGCTCCCGCCGTACCTTTACCGGCCCTGTGTTCCTGCCTATGTGGTGGGGACGCTATGATCCCACTTTCAGTACTTCATCAACCGGTGGCGGAACAGGCAATGTGAGCGTACCCCGGCCATCCGGTTCCGGTCAATCCTCGCTTCCGCAGATGCCCGGCTCCGATTTTGCCGCTTCGGTTGTCAACGGCGTGAGTACTTTTTCTGCCGGCGTGATCGGCAACCTGACCAATTTCACCGGTGCGGTCACCAACAAGACCAATCCGATACCCAAATCCAGCGGCAGAAGCAGCGGACGCAGCGGCGGGGGTTGTGCCTGTGCCTGCGCTTGTGCCAGTTGCGCCTGTGCCTGTGCCGGGGGCGGCCGGTAATTGACTACCCGGTGTATGCTGTAACCGTGCATTGCCATGAACCTGAAAAGCCTGTTTAATCCTCATCCAATCATCCAGCCGCCTTCCGCCGGCCTGTTCCATTATCGTGAGCAGACGGATGGCGGTGAGGCAAGGATGCATCTGCGGGTGGAGCCGGATGGCAGTGGTTTCCTAATGGTCAATGCCAGCCGTGTCTACCACTTCAACCCCACCGCAGCTTTTATGACCTACCTTGTTCTGGAAAAATCATCCCGGGCACAAGCTGTCAGATCCATCATGCACGCATACAATGTTTCAAAAACCCAGGCCCGCCGGGATTTTTCCGATCTGGCCGGTCAAATCAGGCTCATCATCACCCCGGCCTACGAGCGGGTTTCCACCCTGATACATGATTTCAACAATTTAACGGCGGATGATATTACCGCGCTTCAGGCAGCAAGCGGATTGATCAACCATCTGGAGTATTCCCACCTCATGCAAACCCTGCAGCCCGGTGATGAAGACAATCTGATCGCGTTGATCCCCGTCATCGCCGGTTTGCCGGCCCAAACACGGATCAATCTCATCCATCATCTGCAATCCGGCGGGCAAGCACACCTTTCAGAGCTGGCTCAGAAAGTGGAAGAGCTCGATTCCTCATCGCTTGACGCCTTGCAGGAGATCACCCGCCAAAAACCGGATCTGGATAGCATCGAGCCAATCTTCGATACCATCCTGCCATTTTCAAAAACAGATTTAACCGCACCCTATCGAATGGATCTGGCACTGACCTACCGCTGTAACAACGACTGTCATCACTGCTATAACCCGCTTCACCGTCAGCGTAACGAGCTGGATACAGCCGGCTGGAAAGCTGTCATCGATGAATTGTGGAAAGCAGGCATTCCGCACATCATCTTTACCGGCGGCGAGCCCACCCTGCGCAGCGATTTACCCGAACTGATTGCCCATGCCGAACACAATGGACAGATCACCGGTATTAATACCAACGGCCGCCGGCTGCAGGATCCGCAGTACGTTCAACAACTCGTAGATGCCGGACTGGATCACATCCAGATCACTCTGGAATCACATGACGCACAAATCCATGATGCAATGGTCAATCACCCGGGAGCCTGGCAGGAGACGACAGCCGGCATCCGCAATGCCTTGGCCACCCGCCTGTACGTGATGACCAACACCACCCTGCTGACCAATAACTACTCACTGCTGCGGGAAACTTTGCAATTCCTGGCCGATCTGGGTGTCAAACGGGTTGGACTCAATGCGCTGATCTATTCCGGCCAGGGAGAAACCGTCGGAACCGGTTTACGGGAGGAAAATCTGCCAGATCTGCTGGTTTGCGCCCGCCAGATGGTCACCCGAAATCACCAGAAATTGACCTGGTACACACCCACCCAATACTGCCATTTCGATCCGGTCCTATTCGATTTTGAAACATTGGGGGTCAAAGGCTGTACGGCTGCCTTGTATAACATGTGCGTGGAGCCAGACGGGAAAGTGCTGCCCTGCCAGTCGTATTACCAGCCGATCGGTCAAATACTGAAACAGCCCTGGACAGAAATCTGGAACCATGAACTGGCACAAAGCCTGCGAAACCGTACTCACGTGGACAATGAATGCAGAGACTGCAGGATGTTGGCAATTTGCGGGGGAGGATGCCCGCTGGCATCCCAGGCAGGCAGGATTGAAGCACCGCATGCCATTCATTTTATCGATGCCTGATTGGAGGAGGAATATGTCTCTTATTGACGATATCAAGGATATTTTTTTCACCCGCCACAAGCCGGTTGAAAATGGTATTTACCATTACCAGGCTCCCCCTGATGCACCATTCCCCTACCGGCTGCACCTGCGCATTGAAAAGGACGGCGAGGGGATCTTGCTGGTCAATGCCAGTACAGTTTTACACCTCAACCAGACTGCAACAGAGTATGCATACCACCTGGTCAATCAGACACCGGAAGAAACGTTGGCGAAAAGGATTTCACGCCGTTATAACATAAGCAGTGATCAGGCATTGGAAGATTTCAGGGACTTTCAAAACAGCATTCAAACATTGATTGAAAGCCCTGATCTGGATCCAGTCACCTTTCTTGCTTTTGACCGCGCAACCCCCTACAGTGATGAGATTCTTGCCCCCTACCGATTGGATTGCGCGCTGACTTACCAGACGATCGATACGGAAGGCATCGAATCCGCGCCCCGAGAACGTGTTGCACGGGAACTGACCACCGAGGAGTGGATTACGATCATCGACAAGGCCTGGGATGCAGGCATCCCGCATCTCATCTTCACCGGTGGAGAACCCACCATCCGCCCTGATCTGGCTGAATTGATCGCTGCGGCTGAAAAGAATGGCCAGGTGACCGGCCTACTCACCAGTGGATACCGTCTGACTGAGCATGATTACCTGGAAACATTGCTGCAAAACGGATTGGACCACGTGATGCTGGTTCTCCAGCCGGATGAGGATTACGCCTGGGAGGCACTGCGTGATCTGTTGGCAGCCGATATTTTCGTCACCGTCCATCTCACCATCAGCTCGGATAATTTTGACGTGTACAAGGCCCGACTCGACCGGTTGACCGAAATGGGCGTAGACAATCTCTCCCTCAGCACCCGCAGCAAGGCACTTGAGGGCACACTCCAGCAGGTTCGTAACGAGATTCAATACCGCAATATCAACCTGGTTTGGGATCTGCCGGTGCCGTACTCCTCGCTAAACCCGGTGGCATTGGAAATGGATCAGGACAAGGAGTACGTTTCGGGTGAAGGGCGCGCCTGGCTGTATGTTGAACCGGACGGCGATGTTCTTCCCCGCCAGGGGAAAGCCCAGTCGCTGGGGAACCTCCTGACCGATCCCTGGTCAGAGATTTGGGCAAAAGCCACGGAAATCCGGCCGGGGTAAATGGATAAAGCACCGCGGTTGGGGGCAGATGGCTGGCACGCCCGATTTTTACAGCAGGCTGGCTGGACACGGCAGGTGCGTGATTATCTGGCCGTCGAATTGGGGCTGGCCAATGACGCCCGCATTTTGGAGGTGGGCTGCGGTACAGGCGTGATTACCGCCGAGTTGGGCAAGTACGGCCCGACCCAGGTTTGCGGATTGGACATCTCGCCTGCATTCCTGCGTAAAGCGACTGATTGTGACAAACAGACATTTTTTACTTGCGCTGACGCCTTTCGACTGCCATACCGAAAACGCGTTTTTACCCATTGCGTTTGTCATTTCCTGCTGCTCTGGCTTGCACAACCCCTGCCTGCACTGAAGGAGATGATCCGGGTGACCCAAAGCGGAGGCAGCATTATCCTGTTTGCCGAACCGGACTATTCTGCCCGCATCGATTATCCAGAATCCCTAAAAAAGCTGGGCGTTCTACAGGCACAGTCGCTGGCATCCCAGGGGGCCGACCCGAACATCGGCAGATCCCTTGCTCATCTGCTGGTTCAGGCCGGTTGTGTGGATGTACACAGCGGGTTGATGGGCGGTCAGTGGGGCTCACAAACCGGTAGCGGCTTTATCCGCTCAGAACAGGATATACTACGGGCTGATTTATCCGGCCGCATCCCGGATGATGAGCTGGAACGTTTGCTCTCTTTTGACCGGCAAGCCTGGAAAGACGGTATCCGCATCCTGTATGTACCCACGTTTTATGCCTGGGGCAGAGTTGCATAATCCATATCATTGCAGGGGACTTTCCCCTGCCGGGAGCATCGCATGTTTGCAGATTTAATTTCAGCCATTATATTGGGGGTTATTGAAGGCCTGACCGAGTTCATCCCGGTTTCCTCCACCGGGCATTTGATTGTCGCCGGCCACCTGCTTGGGTTCGAGGGAGCGCGTGCCTCCACATTCGAAATTTTCATCCAACTGGGAGCCATACTGGCGGTGGTTATCCTGTTTTGGGATCGCTTTATTCATTTGTTCGATTTTAAGAAGAAGGAAGGTTTCGCCGGGCTGCGGGGTATTGGTCTACTGGCAATCACCTCTTTTCCGGCGTTGGCGCTCGGGGCATTGACCTACGATATCATCAAGGAGTATTTATTCAGCCCGCTCACCGTTGCCATCGGGTTGGGGATCGGCGGGATTGCCATCCTGGTTGTTGAAAAGGTTTTGAAAAAGAGTACCCACGGCGGCCTGGATTCGATCACCTGGAAGGATGCGTTGGTCATCGGGTTGTTTCAAATCCTGGCGCTCTGGCCCGGGGTATCCCGTTCTGCCGCTACCATCCTGAGCGGCATGGGGCGCGGGCTGGATCGACGCACCGCTGCAGAATACTCATTTTTCGCAGCAGTACCAGCGCTGGCAGCCGCGGCGTTTTATGACCTGTATAAAAATATCAACGCCCTGCAATCATCCGATATATTAATCTTTGGTGTGGGTTTTCTGGTCGCGTTTGTTTCCGCCTGGTTTGCCGTCAAGTTCTTCTTAAAATTGATCAGCAATAATAATCTGAACCCGTTTGGCTGGTATCGGATTTTGGTGGCGGTGCTGATCCTCGTCGTCTTGTATTAGAAGCGGGCAAATCGGCAAACAAAAATCAGGGCTCTTTCAGATAGGTCTTGAGATCTGCCGGGGCTACGGCGACATTCTGGTCGGGATCAAAAACACAATCATCCCGTTGGCAGTAGTACAGGCGGTCCCACTTCTCCATGGATTTCTGCCAGGCTGCCATTTCCTTTTCACTTTTATCTTGAAAGGCATGGAGATCCTTGAAAAAGCTGCGTGTATAACGGATCGTCATGAAAATAAAAAAAACAGAAAAGGCAATCGAGCCGTAGAAAATCTGCTGCCACTGGGTAATGCCCCTTTGAATGCCTGCCAGATAACCGGCGACGACTCCCGTTAAGGCCACCGTGGAAAGCAGCATAAACAAGCCACCGGCGCAGTTGATCGGGCTTTTAGACTCTGGCTGTTTTGGAGGGGTCAGCTTTTTACGCAATTCCGCATCCGGTATACTGTTTATGGCTGGATTTTCAGTATTCAGCGTGCTTTGGTCAACTGGTTCTATCTTCCGGGTGAGTTGTACAGGGATTTCAACCGTTTTATTACTTTGACTTGTGGCTAGAACAGAAACCTTTTCAACTTGATCAGATAATCCACATTTTGGACAGACCGGGGTAACTGGATCATTCATGGGGGCTTCCTCAAGACAAGAATGGCCTATTATAACATGCGGCTTTTAACGATCACTCGTTTACTCTTTACATTCTGATAAAAGCACCGTATAATTTTCGATCGTAAGAATGTTCGGGGCGTAGCGCAGACCGGCTAGCGCGCTTGCATGGGGTGCAAGAGGCCGGAGGTTCAAATCCTCTCGCCCCGACAACCGGACGTTTGTGTAGTGCAATAGACTACATAAGCGTCCGTTTTTTATATACATGGCTCAACCGCAGCCCGTTAGTGTAGGAGAGGATCATGGAGTTGTCAAAGGCGGTCAAAGGGTTTCTTATTTCTCGTGATGATTTATCCATCACCACCGTGCAGATGTACACCTGGGCGCTGGGATTGCTGACCCGGTATCTGCAAGACAAGCCGGGCGAAGCCGTGACCAGTGAGGATCTGCATCTGTTCTTCCGATGGCTGCGTGAGGAATATAAGCCTACCCGGATGAATGGCGACACCAGTCGCTTGCCGGCCGCAGTCTGGAAAATATCTGGACGGCCATGCGCAGCTTCTGGCGGTTGGGAGTGAAGGAGATGGGCTGGCAGCACGTTGACTACGATGTGCAGAAGCCGCGATATAAGCCGCGCCAGGTGGCCGATACCGTGTACGGTCTTGCGCAAGAGCCTGTAATTTCTGGGTATTTTTTCCTCGTTTATGGTTTCAAGCATTTTGTTTCTCTTCTCGTGTTACTACTGTTGCATTTGTTATATATACTACTGTAGCATTTATCAAGTACTTTGTAGATTTTCATTACAATTTGCTATAATGGGTTAACATGGAAGAAATAGATTTCTTTGATTTAATCAATAAAATCATTGAGGACTATCGCCTAAAAGGCGTTTCGGAATCATTTTTGGCCCGGAAAATTGGTTTATCCCAGGCAACATTGAATACATGGAAAAATCGTTCTCGTGGAATTCCGCGTGATGAGAAAATAAGAGCGTCTCTTATAAGTTTTTTCAAGGACTCTTACCCGGAAATCTATGGCGCGCTTGGCGTGCCAAATCCCAAATCCATCGGCATCACCGTCCCCCTGGTTGGGAGAGTTCGCGCCGGTGAACCCATCCCGCTGCCGCCGTCCGATTTTTCGAGCTTTGACCCAGAGACCACCATTCAGGTCTTGCGCACTTGGCTGCCAAAAAATATCGAACCGGCCGACCTGTTCGCACTGGAAGTCGAAGGTGATAGCATGCGGGACATGGGCATCGAGGATGACACGACCATCATCCTGCGCAAGCAGGATACGGCAGAATCCGGAGATGTCGTTGTGGCTTACTTCGATGGTGACAATTCCAGCACGCTCAAACGTTTTTACCGCGACAATGGGCATATCCGTTTGCAGCCGGAGAACCCTGATTACCTGCCTATCATCGTTGACGCTGACAAAGTGAGGATCGCCGGCAAGCTGGTGATGTCGATCAAGATATATAAGTAACACGGTGCAATATGGGAGAGAAAAAAGAATCTGGATGGTCTGCCTGGATAGGCTGGGCTGGTGGAATCATTCTGCTTATCATGCTGTTGAGAAATGGCGGATGCACTTTCTCTGGAGATCGGTATCCATTTGACACGGTTGGGGATGAGCGATCGGAATACTATTCAGATCTCGCAGATTTTGAAGACGATCAACCACGCTATGACCCTGGGCTAAAGTATCAGGACGAAATTGAAATAGATTCATACAACGAAACATTGGATGCACAGAATGCAAAGTATTCAGCCCTTGAAAGTGGGTGCCCAAGTGGATGCACCATCCGCCCCATCGGATGTGACATCAAGGGCAATATATCCTATACGACTGGTGAAAAAATCTATCACGTACCAGGCGGCAAGTACTATAGCGCGACTGAAATAGACACGGCCAGCGGCGAGCGTTGGTTCTGCACCGAAACAGAAGCCCGAGATAATGGCTGGCGGAAATCGTACGATTGAGTTCTGACAATTTCAAACAAACAGGAGGTGATATAAATGCGCCCCGCTATGGAGTCAGGCGAGTCTGTGAGCGAATTCCGGAGCCAACAGGTGAAAGAAAAAAATACCTCGAATCAAAATGCGTTGAAAAACGGCACGGTTTGATCAATCGGAACCGACGGCCTGTTATTGGAATATTTATGACCATTGAAAAACACGAACCGAGCCACGCTAGTCTAGCCAACCACGGTACACAAACGTCCCGTAGCGCAGACCGGCTAGCGCGCTTGCATGGGGTGCAAGAGGCCGGAGGTTCAAATCCTCTCGCCCCGACATGGATTTACAAAGGATTTCTGTAAACCGTCTCATGAAACGTAATTTTGCACTCAATCGATTGACTTCAGAGTAAAATAACTATTGTAAATTGACCATTCAAACGA
>JAJFTV010000016.1 GCA_021372725.1 Chloroflexota bacterium
CCTATGAAGGTATTCGATGCCATTGATCTGATTGAGCTTGTCTCATTTATACAAATGAAGAATCACAGGGCTTATCTCTCTCATCGAAAACGAAAACTGGCAGAATTGGAAAAAACTGATTATGTATCGTTGTAGGGTTAATGGTTTCGGGAACACCCGGATCATAATACTTCAGCCACGGTTTTGTTTCCAACATCATACGGTCTCCTTATTAATGATTTCATGAAAATATCATTCTTTGTCGTTAAGACTTACCCGGTTTTGTTCTTCTTTCCCTGAATCATTTCGATGAAGGCATCCATTCTGGTTTCGACCTGGCTTTCCGAAAAACTTCGCTCATCCACCATGTCGGCTTCGATCACAAGAGAAGGGATGCCTCTTTCCCGCTCCACAATTTTCTGAATATCGTATTGCCCGAAGGAATAGGGTTTGCAACTGCGATTGGAATGCATGACGATGCCATCGATATCGTATTTGTCAATCATGCCAAGGACAATCTCGGCCATTTTATCCACACCCAGATTGAGATAGGAACGTGTGTAAGCCTCTGCGGCAGACCCGATGAAATCATTGACGTCGATATACTGCATACTACCGCACCAGGCCGATGTGTACGTGTCGGCCACCAGACACGCATCCTGTTCCGCAAATTTTTCCGACAGCCATTTCATCCGGTACCAGATGGGCAAATTGTCCCAGAGAAGCCGGTACTTCTCTCTGGGGATGGCCCCGATACCGGCCTTCGCGCGTTCCTGCATTTCGGCAAGCAGGCCGCGATAGTAATCGACCGACTGCTGGGTTCCGCGAAGCGTGACGATTAATGCCAGATGAAAGAAGGCGTCAAAAGCCGTCATGGGCGAGGGTTTGCTGACCGCCGTATCCAGGACTTCCTGCCACAACTGTGATCCGGCAAAAGATATCCGGCCGACTTCCATCATCCGGTCCCGATCCATTCTTCTCCCGGTTGCTCCTTCCAGAAAGGAAATGTATTCTTCCATCTGCCGCTGAGCGTAACGTTTGACTTCCGGGCTGTATTCCGTATGTAAAAATGGGGTGTCGTAAATAAACAAAGGCACTTTGAAATAACGGGCCTGTACCTCGTACCACTTCATCACAGTCCCGCAGATGTTGTTGCAGCAAATCAGCATGTCCGGCTTCGGCAATCCGCCAATCGGGCCGCCGTTCACGGTTGCGCAGGCGATGTCGGCGCGGGCATAGGAGCACAGGTCGCTCGAATAACCCATGGCTTCCGCTTTTTCGCACAGATCGATTCCCATTTTGCCGGCGCCGATCATGGCCCCGTGGTTTTCGGGATAAACGGGAATGATATCCATGGCGATTAACGGTTCCACCGGACCGCCGCTCGTAATCCAGGCGACTTTCTTGTTGTTTTGTCTGGCCGTTTTGGCATTCATATAATACGCGGTCATAATATCCCGCATTTTCTTTTCGGACTTTACCTTGCTGGTATCGGTTTTCAAATTTGTATCGGGCATATGGGACTTCCTTTCACAGCATCTCTAAAAATGCTTCAACGCGCGTTTTTATCTGACCGCCCGACGATACGGGGTCGTTGATCTCCATCAGCATGACGGGGATGCCCGCCTCCTTCAGGCTCTCTCTGATATACGGATAGTCGAAGGCGTGGGGATCACAGAATTTCAGAAGTAGGAACACGACGCCCTGAGCGCTTTGCTCTTTCACCATGCGAATAATATGTCGGGCGCGGGAGTCTAGATCCCTGTGCTTGGCTGGACAGACTATCCGGTTGATGAGCCTTTCGGCAATACGCGATAACGGATTCGCACCCTCCGGGATGATCCGGGAGAAGTATCTCGCTCCGGTGCAGAAATCATCCCAGACGATCGCGCCGCCGGATTCTTCAATCATGGGATAAATATCGGGCTGATTGCAGATGCCGCCTGCCAGGACAAGACGCTTCACCGGCCTTTCTTCCGTTACTTTACCCGACTGGGCCTGCAGCTCGGCCAGCGTGTCCAGAAGCATTTCGGCCACGCGTTCCCGATCCATGATCATGGACGCGCGGACAAGCGTATACAAATCCTCGCCCGGCATCAGGCGGGGATTAAGGCTGCGCAGCTCGTAGATGCTGCGTATCGATTGACGGATGACATTCATGGTCGTAATCGCTTTTTCCAGGGCCGGGTCGGTCACATCCGCCTTCAGTGCACAGCCTAAATCTGCACGAAATTTCTTGAGGACATCCATCATGTAATCCCTCGCGCTTTCCGTATCGAGTTTCACGGGCAAGATGACGTCCAGATGGAACCCGAACGGAATGTTCATGCGCCAGATGTCGGAAAGGCGCTGAATCGAATCGCAGGTATGCGGGAAGATCATGCCGTCGAGCGCATCCGCTTTCCCCGACAGGCCCTCCTCCAGGATACCGCGGGCCAGGGAGCAGCAATAGGATTGAAGATGGAGATCGGCCAGACCGATGTTTTCCCGGGTTCCGAAAAGCCTGACCGGATGGCCTCCGGCAGCCAGGATGATTTCCTCCGGCACATAGGAACAGACATATCCCACAATCTTCCTGCCCGATGTCTTTTTCAGCTTTCGCGCGTAATCCAGAGGATCGCTTGCGGCTTTTTGGAATTCTTTAAGATGTTTCATATATTTTTCACCACTCTTTGCCCCAACAACGAGGAGAGATATCGTGGAGCGCTGATGCTCTCAAAATTTTACTATTTTTTCATGTTCAAACGGTCCGTATTATCAGCCTACATCCTGCGCCTTTTTCATGTCACCTGCCACGTGACGCGACGTTTTGAAAAACAGGAAAGAGGCTAATAATCCAAATAAACCGGCTACAGCAAAGCCCAGGGCAAGCCCCTTATAACCGCCACCGTAAGCATCCGAGATACCGCCCACCACCAGAGGGCCCCACGCCCCGCCCAAAATAAAACAGGCCAATATACCAACACCCCACGCTAAACCTTTCAGCTTGGCCGGAACAACATCCTGCGAGGTTGCGGCGGCGGCCGGAAATGCCATGCCGGAGCAAATACTATGCAGGGGCATCATAATGGCGCAAAAGATCATCAGATTTTTGTTGGTTACATCGAAAACAGCAAGCAGCACGAGAAGCAGGAATACAACAGCCATAGCTATGCTGAGCGCAGCCAACTGCATTCGGCCTCCCCCGCCTCTTTTTTTCATCCATCGGTCCGCTAGAATTCCGCCCCCGATAGGACCAAGAAGACCGAGGATGGTAACCACTCCCATAACCAAACCGGCAACGTCTTCCTTAACATTGTAAGTACGCATCAGCAAAGCCGGGAACCACGTCCCCACAGAAATTTGCAGTGCGCAATACATGCCCACTGCAACGTATAGCCAGCGCAAGGTGGGGATCTTTAATAACTGCTTCATATTGGTGAGGAAAGATTCATGGACGACGGCCGAACCATCCGCCTTTTGCAATTTGTAATCCTGCATGAAGAAAGCCAGAATACCCAAAATAACGCCGGGAACGCCAAAACAGTAAAAAGGTGTCTGCCAGCCGCCATAATTTGCTGACAGAAAACCGCCCAGGATAACACCGACAATGATACCGACAGTGATGAACGCATTAAAGATACCGAGCTTTGCGCCTCTCTTTTCTGGGGGATAGGATGCCGAAATAAGCGCCGTCCCGCCGGGCGGTAACCCCGCTTCGCCCACGCCCACGCCAAAACGCACAACCAGCAATGAAGTAAGTCCGCCGACAAATGCAGTGGCCACCGTAAAGATACTAAAGATGAAAGCCATCAGGCCAATTATTTTCTTCCTGCTCCAGACATCAATTAAATGAGCAGCCGGCAAGGTGCACAAAATGATGCCTAAAAAGTAGGCTGTATTGAGACTTCCGATCTGTGCGTCAGTCAATCCCAATGCAACCTTCATCGGTTGCAGAACGACGGCCATAACCTGCCAGTCCGCATAGGCTATTGCATAAAGCAAAGAACAAATAATCAATACGTATGTTGCTCTGCGACCACCTACTTTGAACTGATCTGACTCTTGAATCTTCATACTGCCCCCTTAAAAGATTAAGTTTTCTTACATCTAAAAAACACACGAAATAGGATTCTGATATGATTCAATGCATCATGCTCACTTCTTATATGTCGGATTAACCGCGAAACAATCCCGCGAATTTTCCGTTTTTTGCGGTCGCATATATCCGTTATTTACCGCACAAACCGAGAATCCTTTCAGGCAGAAGCCTGGTACTCTCTTCAACGGGTCCGGTCTTTACCCAATGGTTTCTCTAAAGTCGGGGCAGTTCCAGTCCCCCTTGATCAATGGTCTTATATCTTCCAGAGTATCGATAGCTTTTGACCAGCGTGATAACATTCTCGGGGCAAATGGCTACGCAATCACCGCAAGCAATGCACTCAGGGCGGTCAGTTAGTTTTGCTTTTTTATCTTGAAGTTTGATGGCATCGCCTGGACACGCTTTAACGCAGAAACCGCAGCCGTTACATTTATCCAGGTTAAATTGTATCAGACCCATTTCGATTTGGGATGGATCATCATATCTTGGGATTTTTTTCTTCTCTGACTTAGACAAATTGCCCATTTTAGTCCTCCATATCTTATTTGAAAAATCATCATCTCCGAAGTCAGAGACATTCAATATAATGTTTTTTTCATTCCGCCTTCATACCAATCTACGGCATGGGTCGGCCTTGCCACCAGGCCGTCTGGTTTTCCCACCGGGTAGCCGACAGCCAAGCTCGAAACAAATTTGTAGGGAAAGTCAATCCCCAACCGGTTTTTCCATATTTTGCTATTCTCAAACGCAAGTTTGGAAAAGCCGATCCAACAAGTTCCCAGCCCCATACTGTGCGCCGCCAGCACCATATTTTGTCCGGCAATACCGCAATCGAGAGTTGGAAAGCCAATGCCGCGTTCATCGGCAAAAATGAGAATGACTGTCGGGGCATTGTGAAATAATCCCAGTTTACCATCGGCAATGAGTGATATGGCGCCAAAGGGAACCGGGTGAAGATCATTGGGTTTGGAACGAATGACTATGCTGGCTATGATCTTACGCAAGATGGACCCGTTATACCGGTAATCGATCAGCCCTTTAAACATTTTGCAGGTTTGTACAACTGTTTGGGTAATCCCATCGATAATTTCCGGATCACGGATTACGACGAATTTCCAGGGCATGCAGTTTCCGGCCGACGGCGCGAAACGGCCCGCCTCCAGAATTCTTTTGATGAGAAATTCCGGAACCTGTTTTTTCTGATAAATCCGGACGCTGCGTCTCTTTAATATTACATCCTCCGTTTCGGTTCGCACATTTTTTAACCGCTCAATACTTTTTGTCTCACTGTTTTTTTGCTCTTGGTCAGTCATCCCTCCCCCTTCCTTTCGTTCGTATTCTATAATTCAGCCGACGCGCTCCAGGATGTGAATGCACATGGCCGCATCTTCAAAACCAAGGTTGCCGCCGCCGTTTTCCGCCAGTGCCAGACGACAGTTCTTGACCTGGCGGTTGCCTGCTTCGTGCCGAAGTTGCGTTACCAATTCGAAGATTTGGCCCAGGCCGGATGCTCCAATGGGATGGCCGCGGGATATCAGGCCGCCAGAAGTATTCACGGGCATTTTCCCACCTAGAGTGGTGGCACCGGACTCGGCATAAGCCCCGCCTTCTCCAAATTTGCAAAATCCCAGTGCTTCAGTTTGATGCAATTCTCCGAAAGACGACGCATCATGAACTTCGGCTACATTAATATCTTGCGGCCCGACGCCGGCCTTTTCATAGGCCTTACGGGACAACCGAACTGCAATGTCCTGATCTTCAGCGTCTAAAGGCCTGCCGGTGCCTGATCCCAGAATCGATGCCCGAATTTTAACCGGACGCGCGTTGGTCAGACGCTTTAAGAAATTTGCGGAACAGACAATGGCCGCCGCCGCGCCGTCGCCGATCGGGGCGCACATGGGAACGGTCAGGGGCCAGGAGACCAGACGGGCCGCCAGAATTTCCTCAACGCTCATCTTTTTCTGAAACTGGGCGTAGGGGTTCATGGAACTGTGAAAATGATCTTTGGAGGCAATGATCGCCACCTGTTTCTGGGTCGTTCCATATTTCTCCATATGCCAGCGGCAAAATGCGGAATAGATATCCATGAAGGCGCTACGACTTGTCCCGGCGCCCTCGGCATCACCTTCGGGCACCCCCAGTTTGATACTGTCGGATACGGCTTTGAGAACTTTTAAATGAGCTTCGGCATTTTCTACATCAAAACCCGACCAGAAACCCTTGAACATTTTTGCTTTGTCTTCAAGATAACCCTTCTCCGCGCCGATGGCCAATACGCATTCATAGAGCCCGGAAGCGACAGCCATCCATGCATGGTGGAGACCGGTGGAACCGCCGGCACAAGCATTTTCTACGTTGGTTATGGGAATGCCTTCTATTCCTGAAGGTCTTAAGGCCACCTGTCCCCGGATGCAATCCTGCCCGAAGCTAGAGCCCCAGCCGGAATTGGAAAACCACGCAGCCTCGATGTCGCTTAACTTTATACCGGCATCGGCAATGACCCGATCCAGCGCAATCCGGGTAAGATCCTTAATCGACTTATCCATATGTTTGGCAAATTGTGTCATGCCGACACCCGCCACATATACATCACGCATGATTCTACTCCTTTTGTTTTTAGGGCTTACCCCCCACCCGTTTTATTCACTTTCATTTTCTATCTTCGTACGTTTTTTCAAAGGTCTTCCCTTTGTAGTGACTTCTTTCCAGGCTGCCCGGCTCCACCCACAAAATTTCCGGATTGATTTTGATTTTCTTGCTCATGATTTCCGTAATTTCATTAGCCAGTTTTTCCAGCTCCTGAGATGTGGTCCCTGCGGCATATTCGATTTTTATTTTTAAGGGAGGGACTACCCGGGGCGGTTTCTCATCCAAGACAATGCGCATTTCGCCGGTTACCCGGGGAACGAATTCATTGATGACGCCCTTGATGCCGCTGGGGTAAACCATCACGCCTTTTACCTTCAACATATCATCGGAGCGCCCGATAACTTTGTAGCGGAAACCGGTACGACCACAGGGGCAGGGATCAGTAAATATTTTGTGAATATCACCTAGACTATTACGGATCAGCGTCATGCCGTCGCCCTCCAGACTAGTGAAAACCGCTTCTCCTTCCGCGCCGTTTTCAAACGGGATGGGGGCCTTCGTTTCGGGATCCACCAGTTCATAATAACAAAGATCATCGCCCAGCCAGTGCATGCCCTGGTATTCTTCATGATCACAGGAAAAGCCGAAACCGGCGCCGGAATCATAAAGCTTGCATCCATAAGCTTCTTCCAGTTTGGCCTTTACTTCCGGGATGCCGGCTCCCGGTTCCCCGCCGCAGACCAGAGCCCGGAATCCCAGATCGCCCACCGGTTTGCCTAATATCTTCGGTGACTGCTCAATCAGGTATTCAGCCAAAGAGGGAGTGCCGGTATAAACTGTCCCCTTGAATAAGGCCTGCATCAGCAAAATGCGTTCGCTTTTGGCTTCCGCCCCGACCGGCAGGATCATGCAGCCCAGATTTTGAATGCCGATCAGCGACGGCACACCGGCAATCACCATGGAGAGGGCAAAACAATAAAGGACCCGGTCATGAGAACGAAGGCCGGCCCGCCAACTTCCCCGTACCATGACTTCTCCCCAGATTTTATCGATATCTCTGCGTGTTAACGGATATGGGGTAGGAATGCCCGAGGTTCCCGTAGTGGTTCCCATGTAATCAATATCATCAACGGAGACCGGCATGATCTGTTCGATCGCTTTCAAAATATCGCCGCCGCATTCCATCACGAGATTTCTCAGGGCTTCTTTATTAAAAAGGGTGATCTTATCTTTGAACTCATCAAAGCCGGTCAGCTTTTCGGGATCGAGGCCGCTTTGGGTAATCATCTTCGTATAAAACGGGGCGTTTGCTTTCAGACGGACAAGCATTGTTTTCAACTTATGCAATTGAATCTTTTGCATCTCCGGCGTGTTCAGGAGCGGTTCAATTTCCATGTTCCAGTATGGACGATTGGGGTCCATTATTTTGTCCTCCTTTTGCCATTATCGGTTAGCTTGAGTTAGTCCTTTAGAAACGGGCCAAGTAAATTTCGTCCTTGTTTGAATAGTAAGCGACCAAGCCCTATCATCAGATCAGGTGAAAGACGATACAGCAGAGTAGGAATCATCACCTGCCCCCACGGTGCGGGGATAATTCCCTTATTTTTCATTAACCCCTTAATTGCCGTCTTTGCCACTTTTGCCGGGTCAACACCATGGGTTTCGTAAAATTCTACTGCAGCGGCTTTATTGTGTTCCCCTTTCATCACGCAGTCTTTCATGATATTAGTTTTGATGATACCAGGGCATAAGGCCGAGACGTTGATATTGTGAACTTTAAGCTCCATTCGCAAAATATTGGCGAGGTAGACCATGGCTGTTTTTGTCATACAATATGGTGCCATACCGGCTTGCGGGAAAAGCCCCGAGCCACTTGCCGTGATCAGCACGTGCCCCTGTTTGCGGTTAATCATGGGCGGCAGAAAAAAGTGAATCAGATAGATTGCTGCCCATAGATTAATGTCTATCACCCACTTCCAGTCGTCCAGGGTCAGGGATTCGGTTTTCCCTCCATGGCCTACACCGACATTGCAACACAGGATATCGACTCCTCCCACCTCTTTTTGCACCTTCTGCGCAAGTGCCTCCACAGCGGAAGCATCTGTATGATCAACGCTGTAAGCGAATGCCGTAATTCCACTATTTTCAAATTCGAGCAGCATACTGTCCAATCTGTTTTGATTTATGTCTGTGAAGATAATCGTGGCTCCCCGCTGTCCCAGCTCTTTCGCCAAGGCCAGCCCTATTCCCGATCCTGCGCCGCTGATCAGAGCGGTTTTCCCTTTTATCTGTCGATTGTCTGCCATTGTCCAGTGCCTCCCGCCTGTATTTGTTGTTGTTTTTGTTTTTTATTTTCTTCCATCATCTCGATAAAGGCGTCGGTGCGGGTTTGAATCTGTCCCTCGGCAAAAGCGCGCGGATCCATCATATCGCAGGTTAATATCAGGACCGGTATCTTCATGCTTTTCTCGATTGCCGTTTTAAGATCCTGCAGTCCCGCCGCTGAGGGACGGCAACTCATGTTGCCGTGAAGAATGAGACCGTCGATTCTGTATTCAGCAATCTTCTGCTCAAAAAACGGGATACGATCTTCCAGGCTTAAGACGTAACAAGCCGTGGTGAATTCCAGGGCCATCTGTCGAAATGTTTCATCAACCGTCTCTGTTCTCTTCTTACGAAATCCTGATGATTCGGTGTATGGTTCATAGACAATATACGCCCCTTTTTTCTCAAGTTCTTTATAAAAATCGGCTCCGTACCAGAGGGTAATCCCTTCCCACATCAGACGGTATTTTTCCGGCGGGCCAATCTTCTCCGGGGCTTGAGCGTAGCGCTTTTTCATCTTGTCCAGAACTTTTTGATAATACTTGATGGCAGCATCCTGATCCCACTGGCCAAAGACCGGAAACATGAATACCCTCATAAATATAAAATATTCCGCGGCCGGCATTTTCTTGCGGTATTCGAAGAACTCCAGATAAAGGCGATTGCATTCCTGGGATTTGTGGATGATGTCCATGAATTTCTTTTCGTCGAATGCCTTTCCGGTTTGTTCCTCCAGAAATTTTATCAATTCGTAGAGTTGAGCGACAATGTAGTCGCAATCTATTTTCCATCGGGCTTCATCTTTGCCGGAAACCGCGCAGGGAACATCCATAGCAAAATAAGGGCGTCCATGCCGGCGCGCTTCGTTTTCAAACCATTTGGCATGCGTGTCACAAACCCCATTGGTCCCAACATAGAAGTCCGGAACGGGGCTGCCGCCGAAATCTACCGGATAGCCTTTGTCGAAGGCGCCAACACTGGTTTTCATATAGCTGCATAAATCACGCGAGTAACCCATGCCTTCCGCGTGTTCGATCAAGTCCTGAGAGATCTTTTCCATACCGGCCGAGCAGGCATAGGCTTCCGGGAATCCAGGCCAAACGTCAAATGTGCGCAGAAACTCAACGGGAAAACCGGCGGTAAAGCAGGCTACTTTTTGCCCGGGTGCCGCCGCGGCTTTTTTTGTTCCGGCGCCGAACTCCCCCACCATCCCCGCCAGGTCCATTGGTAACCCCTGGGACAGCATATTTTTCATTCCCTTAAAATATAATCCCGAATTTTTTACGATAAAATTAAGCAAACTAGGCGTTTTAGGCATTGCGATTTCCCCCCTTCTGCTGAATTACTTCCTTAAACGCCTCAAGGCGCGTTAGAAGCTGATTGTCGACTGCCGGCGTATAATCCCTTTCCAGGTGAATCACTTTATAACCTTTTTCTCTGATCGCGGGCACAGTCCATACGGCATCTATTGCGTAAGGTTCGCAAAATTTCATGTTCTGGGATACAACAGCATCTACCTTGGTTTCGCTGAGTGCTTTGAGTAAATATTCCATGCGCCCATCCGAAGGCGTTCGTGTTGCCGATTGTGGTATATTGCGTGAGTATGTGACCAGCGCTTCCACCGGGTCATCTGTGTCGGGAATGGTCGCTGCAAAGTATCTTTCACCCAGCGATAAATCATCCCTCACAACCCTGAACCCGGCGGTATCGAGCAGTTCCATCCATTCTACAAACGTAACATCCGATCCGGTTAAAAGAATAGGAGTCTTTCCCGCAGGAAATGGCTTTCGGCTCTCCCAATCCGCCAGCAATGTTTTCAACTCTTCCACGAGGAGTCCTTTGGGTGTCCGTACGGCCATGCGTGTCATCTCAAAATAGTCACTGTTGGGAATATCTTTTTCCGATCTCAAAGACGCCAGCTGTCGCATCAAAGACTTTACCTGATTGGACAGCCCGATGGCGTCTTTCAGTTCTTTCTCCCCGATGGTGATGGCGTATTGTTTGTTCAGGTTATTGATGAACAGCGTTAGTACTCCTTTATAAAAATTCTGCGCCGTCTTATCGACTTTCATGGGCGTGTTGACATAAAAGAAAGGAGTTGTTTTGATATGTGCTTTCCAGATATCGTAGTGATGGTCTGTGGCATCACAGCCATGCGCAAATCCAATGCCGGCCCATTTTCCCGAGTTCTCCAAAGCTTCAACCAGGCATCCCCTGGTAAACGGACAGAAAAAAGGAAACAAATACTCATCGGCAGCAGCCGTTCCTTCACGAACGTCGCCGAGAATCTTCACAGGCGAAAAGCCGGCAGCCATGACGATTTCTTCGGGAAACTCGTGGCCGGAATCAAAATGCGCAAATGTTTCCATGGATATTACCCCTTTCCTTGTTATATGTTTCGGGCAAGAATAGCCGCCCCAATAGCGCCATTGACTTGTGCCGTTTCCGGAACCCGAATTTTAATTTTCAGTTTTTTCTCCAGGGCGGTTTGGATACCGATATTTTGCGCGACACCACCGGTTAAAACAACCGGCTCCTCTATTTTCGATCTACTGATCATGGACACCAACCGATTGACGATAGATTCGTGGATGCCCGCAATAATGTTTTCACGAGGTTCGCCTTTGGAGATAAGTGAGATAACCTCCGATTCAGCAAATACCGTGCACATGCTGCTGATAGCAGATGATTTTCTTGCGTTAAGTGAAAGTTTGCCAAAATCAGCCAGTTCAACTTCCAAAGCTCTTGCCATTACTTCCAGAAATCGACCGGTTCCGGCAGCACATTTGTCATTCATCACAAAATCAGCCACGTTTCCATCTGCATCAATGCGCATAAATTTGCTGTCTTGTCCCCCGATATCAATTACGGATCTTACGTTGCTCATATAGAAACGGGCACCTACGGCATGGCATTTGATTTCGGTAACTGTTTTGTCCGCAATGCCGACACCATTGCGCCCATATCCTGTGGCAATGATTCGATCCACCACTGATTCTTTCAACTGCAGCCGATCAAGCGTATCTTTAAGTATCTTTCGCCAAGCGCTTTCCGCATTGTACCCGGTGAACGAAACAGTCGTATCCAGCAGATCATTGCCGTCCATAACCGCAATTTTAGTGGTGATGGAACCGATATCCAAACCTATTGTCAGCATGAAAACTTCCTTGTGACCTCCCGTTTCCTGATCCAATATTATGCCCCAAAACTAACCATAGATATGGACCAATTTTCGAGAGGGGGCAGTCAATAGTACTGGACTGTCTTTCCGCCCGGCGTCAGATCTTAATTTTTCCCGCTTTCATCGTCTCAGTGGGTTTAAAAATATCCAGCGAGAACTTCTGGTGAAGCTCTTCAAGTCTTGACAGGAGCAACGGATATCCGATGTTTTTCGCCATGGCAAACGGCCCGAAGGGCGATCCGCCGCCGTTAGCCATCGCCAGATCAATTTCTTTCGGATCATCAGCAACACCCTCTTCCAGAAGTTTTGTCGCTTCGTTGACCTGCAAAGCGACCAGGTGATTGAGATCATATTCTTTAGTTGCTTTGGCAAGATCGATTTTCGGACGCCCCTGCGACCAGTCATAAAACCCTTTACCGGTTTTTTTGCCGAGATTTCCCGATTTCAGATAGGCCATCAGAGCATCCGATGGTTTGTAATCCGGAGAAAGCACCTTGGCAAAATATTCCAGACCGTGAACGGCGACATCGATTCCGACATAGTCGGTCAGCTCAAAGGGTGTCATAGGCATGTGCGGTTTCAAAGCCGCGTCGAATTCTTCCGGCGTGGGATGACCGGCTTCCAGAATTTTGGAAAGGAAAACACCGCCCGGTTCGTTGACCCGATTATAAATAAAACCCGGAGAGTCTTTCTTGACAATCACCGGAACCTTTTTAATCTTCCCGGCAATCTCACAGCCTACGGCAATCGATTCATCGGAAGACCTGGCGCCCTTGATCACTTCGACAAGCTTCATCAAAATTGCCGGATTGAAAAAATGATAGCCGATGACTTTATCCGGCCGGCCGGTGGCGGACGCGATCTCCGTGATGCTGATGTTGGAGGTGTTGGAAGCGAGAATCGCGTGCTTCGGGGCAAATTTATCCAGGTCGGCAAAGACGCTCCTTTTGAGCTCGACCTTTTCCGGAACCGCTTCAATGATGAAATCGGCGTCTTTCACAGCCGTCTGCAAATCCACCATCGGGGTGAGTCGGGCCAGTGCGTCCGCGTATGCCTCCGGAGTCATTTTGCCTTTATCCTTGAATTTGTCAAAGCTCACCTTGATGCCGGCCATGCCTTTGTCCACAAACTTTTGGTCGATATCCCGCAAAACAACCGAATAGCCTCCCATAAGACAACAGGCTGCAATCCCGTGCCCCATATCGCCCGCGCCGATCATCGCTATCTTCTTAACATCTTCTGATTTCATGATGCTTCTCTTCCTTTCCAATATATTTTCGGAATTCAAAATAATCAGACCATCAGTCTGTCTCTCTTTTTTAATTTCCCGAAGGATAAACGGACAAATGCCGGTCAATTAAATGGGTCAACGTTTCCTTATCGCTCACCCCCAGAATCCGGTCTATTTCCCTGCCTTCCCTCATCAGCAGGAAAGTGGGCGTCCCGCTGATCTGCAGTTTCCTTTTACAAATCTCCAGGGAGTCGTGCGCCAGCAAACCGACCTTGATTTCTTTTTCATATCTCCGGGCAATATCCTGCAAAACCGTCAATTGCCTGGTAAAGCCGTCATCCTGTGCCAGACAAATGATCAGAAGCGGTTTTTTTTCCAGAATCACTTCCTCCGTAAAATTTTCCGGCCGTATTGAACAAATCCAAGGCTCCATGATTTTAGCCACCTGTTTGAATGTCTGTTTCCCGGGCCCTGTGAAAAATGAACTAACCCATCAGGCCGCAAAGGCACAGCGTGCAAACAAAATTATCCTCCGCAATTCCCCGTTCCCGCAATGGAGAACGGGGAATGACCTTTAATCGGATGACCTTCATCTGTACGATGACGATCATCCCAATTGGCCTAGAACTTCATCGGCAGCCAGCGAACCTGTGATTTATCCGTTATCTTGCTGAGATTCATAATCTTATCAAATTCTGACCGGGTTTGAGGAAACGTAAGGACATAATCGGGCTTGCTGAATTTTCCGTTTTTAACATATTGCATGGTGATGGCCTGGTTGATGACGCCATTATCTTCAATGTTGTAATATTCACCGGGATACTTATCGCCCAGGAACGGCAGCACTTTGGCGATGTTGCGGCGAACAACCTGGGGGTCCAGAGAATTCGACGCGGCAATGGAGCGGGCAATCATGTACATCATGGAATAATTGATCGTGCATTCCGATGTGATATCTCTCTTATACGCTGCAAAATATCTTTCCTTGAAACCGGGCATAGCGGGCAGCGTGACATCTCCGATACTCACTGTGCTGATCATTCCTTCCAGGAGTTTCATGTTCTTGAGCATTTTGGCTATGTAATCCGGCTTGGCCTGGTCGATCAGGATGAGTCCCCCCTTGTAACCCATGTTCCTCGCCTGTTCAATGAGCAGCGCCGTGGTAGCCGAAGGACCGCCCACCAGGAGAAAATCGGGTTTTTTGGACAAAGCGGCGGTTAACTGTGAGGAGTAATCCGTTTCCGTATATAAATTGGCGGGAAAATCAGCAACCACACTCCCCCCCTTGCTACCCCAGACACGCTTGAAAACCTGGCGCCATGCATCGCCGTATGGGCCCAGGGTAACAACCATTCCGGCATTGCGCCAGCCGCGGTCCCAGGCAATGTTGGCCATTTGCTGGGCGTAGTTGGCGAAGCTCGGGACAGGATTGATGACCATCGGATGCCCCTTCTGATTGATCATATGAACGCTGGA